>JADGPI010000279.1 GCA_017882525.1 Thermoleophilia bacterium | reverse complement strand
GAGCCCCATGGCCAAACGCAAACTTGGCCCACCATGCCTGAGAAAACCAGAGCGAGCGATTCTCATCCAATCTGGGCCACCGCAGATCAGAGGCAATCTGATGGCCCATGATCGATGAGAAGGGACAGCCGTGGACCGATGTGAGGCAGCACACCCCCGATCCGCGAAATAGGCAACATTTCATTGATGCGTCCGCCCGTGGGCCAGCCAAGCTGCCTCGTCGTCAGACTTCCACCGGGCATAAGGCGAAAGGCTCGGAGTGGTCAACGGGTTCGGATCTCCACCGACCACTACTACGAGCCCCCGGTGCGACAGCATTCTCGGTGACGGCAACATCGGGCACGAGCAACGACACAACATCCGGGTCAGACGACAGGTCCGGGCAGGACTTTAGGCCCGATCCCTCGCCAGGCAGTTAGTACTACCTTTTGGGGGCGGACGAAGTCGTCGGAGAAGCGGAGACGTTGAGACGTACGGGTATATATAGCCCTGCCCGTGATTCCTGTCCGCTGACAGGGAAGGGGGCCGGCGATGTCCCTAATGGTGAGCGTCCGCAGGGTTGCCGCCGTCGTTGGCTGTGTCCTGCTTCTATCGGCACAGGCTCTCCCAGCGAGCGCCGCTGAAAGTTCCCCAACGCTCTCTCCCACGCAAGGGACGCCGGGCACTGCGGTGACTGCCTCAGCAAGTGACTGGCCTGGGTGCACCTCGATGAGCGTGAGCGGCTGGGGGAGTCTGCTAGCAACGACCGGCATCACCCCTTCGGGAGTCTTTGCGCTGCACTTCAACGTTCCTGCCAACGCACCAATTGGAACCACACAGCTGCAGTTCTCCCCCACGTGCACGCATTCAACATGGATGCCGTTCGTCCCGTTCACTGTGGTTTCGGGTCCACCCTCTCCGCCCTCGCGGGGTTGTGTTGGTGGCCCTTCGCACATACTACTCGGGCTTCACGGCATGAATGAGGGCCCCAGTTCGACGAAAGGCGCCGATCCAAAGAGTGCGGTCGAGACGACGGGGGCTGAGTTCAAGAAGAAGGCTGAGGCAACTGCACAGCCGGTCGGCTCCTATGATTTTAAGGACCTTCCCTACCCAACTTACGGAATCTCGAACGCGCTCTATGACATATTTAACCCGAGCAGGACAACCAAGATCACCACGGACGTGGCAACGGGAGTCAATGTTCTGGAAGCGGCCATCCACGACTACTTGGTGCTCTGTCCTTCCGCTACTTTCGCATTGGTGGGTTACTCGGAAGGAGCCTGGGTAATCGACGGCTGGCTACACTCGCACCAGAGCGAGGCGGTCAGTATCGTTAAGGCTATTGAGTTGTACGGTGACCCCTGGTGGTATAGGGCCTACGGTCACGACTCAGGCGGGAAGGTACTCGAATACCAAGGTCTAGTCCGGCTAGGGGGAGGTGCGACGGAGGGTCCGCCTTGGCCAATCCAGAACACCAAGTACGATGTGCAGAGCCTCTGCTATTCAAATGATCCAGTGTGCGGGGAGGGCTTCACAGAGTCGAACGTGCCCTATTTCGGACAGGTTCCACTTGCGCAGAGGAATGCGGCCCTAAACTGTGCCGTCTTTGATTGCCCTCATAAGTGGTACGCTCTGTATGGAGCTACGACGCAGGGAGGAGATTTTCTGGCAAGCCGCGCGTTCGCGCCATAACGGGGCCACCTCAAGCGGCGACCACGGCGGCGGTGCCGCAACCCGAGCGCGGTAGTGGAGCCCACCGGCCGCATGTCGGCACCAACGACCGTCCAGGACACGATCCCCGTGACTGGCGTTGTGCTCTCACCGAACGTCCTTTGTTCAGGACGGCGATCGGCACGGCATCGAGCCGTCCCTGGTGTACTCCCTAACAGCTCCACGGTGTGGGATGTCAACACCGGAGACGCTAGAGATTTTCATGGGCCTGGCGGAGCGCCCCGGGTAGATGAAACTGTCTAGTTTCGTCTCAGTTGTTCAGGGCGCTGCGCGCCCGCCGGGGGGCGGGAAAATGCCGGGGCGGGTCGGCGTCGGGAGGGTGCCGGGGGCTAATTTTCGTGTCAGAGAACCGTCTCCCACGGAGATTTCAGGCCACCTCAACGACATCGGAAACAGCGATCTCCAAGCTCCAGATAATCGTGGCTTCTGATCGGGGTTGGACATTCCGTGGACGAGCATGTTGGCGACCAGCGGTAGGTACCGGGTGACGGCTCTTCAGACTTTCGTAGGGATCGTGGGCGGCTGATCCGCGCGGCGGCGTGTCGTGCAATGCTCGACCGACCCCGAGTTGGGCTGGGTGGTGCCCCTCGTGCGCGGTCCCTCCAGTCCATGCCCAACTCGTCGGCGACACCCGACACCGCACGGCAGTGATCTCCGCCGACCGCCCGCGCCGCTGCCGGGCGGCCTCGCCCCCCCGCCCGGCCGTCCCCGATAACCTTTGCGACGAGGAGATAGAGCTGTGCTTTCAAAGTCACCAGCCTTCAGGGTCTCGTCCTTAGAGGACTTAGCCGCGGCACTTAGAGCAGCCGGAGACATCGACACTCTAATCCTCGACATAGAACCAGCTGTCTGCCGCTGGAAGGCCGCCCAAGACGAGCTCTGGCAGAGTGTAGAGCGCGCTCTTGGGCTCCTTGAGCGCGTGCCAACACTAAAGACGGTATTCTTTATCACCAATTCGAACTTACTACTGCCGTCCCCCCCAGACATACGGCCGTCGCGGCTGCGCATCCATTATGAGGTGCTAGCCCGTAAGCCGTTCTGTACCAGACGAGTGATGCGCCTGCTCCGCACGGCGTCTACCAGCAGCGCTGGCGGCGGCGTTCTCGTATGCGGTGACCAGCCGCTCACGGATGGACTTCTCGCATGGCGTCTGGGCGCAACTTTCGCGTACTGGTCAGCAGGCCCCGGAGGTCCAAGATGGTCGATGGCGCAGCAATCTCTAGGGGACTTCACCGCTCGCGCCTTTCTTGCGCCGTCCCAGGAGCGCCTCGCCGGTACTGTCCCTCTCGAAGTGCGCAAGCCGCACCAGGATACAGACTCCGTACGATTGGCCATTCTGCTGGCTGATTACAGTCAGGCGCGGGACGATGACAGGAACTTCGTATACGTTGAAGTGACCCTGCTAGCTGCGGCCATCACATTCCTATCGGTCGCCGGCGCCATCCTCTCCCAGTCCTGTGCCTTGGATCCGGGGGCGACGTGTCGGCACTTGCCAGATTGGGCCGCCGCTTCATTGCCCCTTCCAGCTCTGGCCATCCTTTCCGTCCTCACTCAAGTTAGCGTCAACGCCACTCTACGCAACTTTTACCTAAGGGGCCTGGAGCGGGAGCTCATTCGCTACACCGATGAGGGACTCGGCCTGGATCGCCGACTCCGCTTCCCATCCTTAACGCATCTTACCCATGGCGTTGGCAGCCTCAGGCAAGGAATGTGGCGATACAGGGTCCTGACATCGATCACGTTCGCGGCTTGCCTCGTTCTCTTTGGAGGCATCGCTGTTCTCGGCATCGTCTCCACGCAGAACGGAGCCGTGCGTGCACTGGAGGGGGCTGCTTACGGAAGCGCAACGTGTTTGTTAATCCTGGATTCCTGGACTGGAACGGTCGGGGGCCGATCCCTATGGATAAGAATGATCGCCGCAAGCCACTTCTTCCTGGCTCAGTCGCTCACGGCCAGCAGACCTCAGCAGTGGCGAGAGGTCTTATCAGCGGAGCGGCGGCGGCTCATCACCTACTTGTTGCTTCCGAGGATTCAGGACTTTATCGTCAAAATCCCGTTTCTGCTCACCGCATTGATTCTGTCCGGAGCCGTGACGGGACACTTGTCGGATCATCTATGGACGCAGTACTTCCTGGTTGTGTTTCTATTCGAGTTTCTTGTATATCAGGCACGTTACCAATGGAATGATATTCGAGACTTCGCTGAGGACCAAGCGCATCCCGAGGCAGCGAATCGGCGCCGGCTTCCAGGGCCCGCTTCCCGAGCGAGATCTCGAGTGGCTGTGAGTGCGGTCGTTGCAGTCGCAAAGCTGGCCCTTGCCGTGGCTATTACCCTCACCGTACTAGACCCCGCGTTTCGCGGCCCTATGATCGTCTCTTCCTTAGTCGTCTTTCTAATTGGTGCGGTCTACGAGTGGGTTCGCGACCACGCTTCCAATCCTGATAACCCGGTTAGCAAACCCGACCGCTGGCAGTGGGGTCTCATCTTCTGGGTCGGAGCCGGTTACGCGCTGAGGTTTTGCACTGGACTATGGGTAGGAAGCAGCAGCGAAGTCGATACGGGAACACTCGTGACTGCCGCCGCCGCCATGTGGAGCTACGGCGTAATGCTCGTGTCGATGACTTGGGCTCTCGAGGCTACTGCGTACATGCGCAGCCCAAATCGCTACGACGAGGGATTGAAAGAAAAGAGTCATCTTGGCTGCCTCGCCTACTTCCAGCTGGGAGAAGGGGACCCGAGTGGGAACGGCGGAGACCCACTTGGAGCAACTAGCATCCTTGCCAAACCCGGCCCCATCCTTGCGCCGTGGAATGTTGCCCTACTCGTGGCCGGAGCGGCTGCGGCGCTCTTGGGGGTAGCGCTTACCGACCACCTGCAGCTGCAGATGTCGCTGAGCGCCCAGCTGTCCGTCGTTGCCGTCGGAGCCCTGGCCGCGCTACTCGCCTCCCGGACCCGAACCTCGGTGGCGGCTCCCCTGACGGTCATTGGAGTCGTTGTTTACGTCGGCCTTATTTCGTATTCTGGCGGTTTCTTTGGTCTCATAGGCGGTATCCCTCTGGCTGCTGTTCTCTTCTTGCACGTCTACTTTCGGGTTCAGTCGTACGCCAAAGTGGTGGGCCTCCTGGGAAGCGTCAAGCGACTGGCCAGGAGGTTAGGATTGCGTCCAGATCGCTGACCTGCTGCTGGGAATGGCAGGCTCGGTCGACACCAGCGCCTACTTCTACCAGCTGCTTCACGCTGCGGGCGTCTTCCCGCAGACCGCCCCACCCACCGTCCGCGCCGTCAACGGCCAGGCCAAAGGCCAGATCAGCGTCGAGCAGATGATCGACCGCTACCTGGATCGCCTGCCGTCCCGTGCGCGACCTGCTCATCGACTATCTGCTGGAACGCCAGCTCTCGGTCGACTACGCCTCCCTGCGGGCGTTGGCGTTCGGCCTGGGCAAGCTGTTCTGGAAAGACCTCGAAGACCACCACCCGGGGATCAACTCGCTGCGTCTGACGCCCGACGCCGCGACCGCCTGGAAACGGCGGATCGCGATGAAGAAGATCCACAACCGGACCCACCGCCGGCGGCCCGGTGGCTGGCCAGCGGAGCCGACGGCGACGGAATCGACTGGACCGACCTGCCGATGCGGGGGGCGTGGCCCGGTCCGTCATCACCACCGCGACGAGCTGTGCTCCGGGATGGTGCTGCTGGTCTGCGGGCAGGTCATCCGGCCCGGCTACGGGTGGCTGCTGCGGCAACGCCAGTCGCTGATGCTCGCCGAGGCCCGGACGGTCCTGGACGCGGACGGCTTCCGCGGGCTG
>JADGPI010000278.1 GCA_017882525.1 Thermoleophilia bacterium | reverse complement strand
TCCAGGTCAAACTCCAGTTCGTCATACAAGTCGACAGGAGCAAAGACAGTGAAAAGCTCGTGATAACCGCGTTCGTCGCGCGGTCCGACCAGCAAAGACAGGTTCACCTTGGCGGGTGCTCGTTCGCTCAGATGCATCCGGGGGCGATCCCTCCACCGACGGTTTTGCGGCTTGGGCACGCCACTCGCGACCTGCGCTTGAACGTACCCGGCCCAGAATAGCAGCCCGGCGCCGGTGAAGGCGCCGGGAGTTCGGGCGTATCCGTAGCGGCGGCAGACCAGGCGCCGAGCACGGGCGCCGCCTCGCCGGGCGGGCCGGATGCCTACTGCCCGGCGTCTTTTGTCAAGCCGAACGTGACCGTGAACGGGCTGGACTTGTCCGCGGCCCTCAAGTAGGCGTGGTCCACCCAGCCATGGGCGAAGTCCGAGTTCGGCCAGACAGACAGGAGCTGTGGCGGCGTCTGGTGGACGTACATGTCGAGCATCATGGTGCTCGAAAGCGTAAGGCCGGTGGGCAGTCCGGATTTCGTATCGAGATCGTACTCCCCCGTGGCGTTGACAGTCGTACCCACGTTCACGTCCATGATCCACGGATCGTTCCCTGTCGGGCCGGTGTAGCCGATCAACGGCAGCAGGACTCTGAAATCGAAGCGCAGCGGAATGTCGATGTTGGTCGCCGCGACGTTGACGCCCAGTTTCGCGACGCCGGAGGCAAATGACAGGTAGTCGATCTTGGTATCGACGTCCATGAGCTTCTTGCCCAGGCCGGTGTACGTCACCGTGGGGGGGCGAGAACTATCGCCCGGCTTGGCCAGTTGACCTGAATAGGGAACCATCAACGCCGCGGTGATCGGGGTGATGAATGTGGATAGCCCGGCCACCATCTGCTGGTCGAGGGCCTGCTCGGGTTTGCCTTTGCTGCCATAGGATATCGCCAGGATCTTGCCCTGATTGTCGACTTGAAGGAGCAAGTAGGCCGGCAGGACCTTGCTCAGGTCGGTCTGCGGGTCGACGACATCGTTCTCAGGTATGGTCAGGGAGTCGATGGCGAGCTTGATGGTCGCCTTTCCATCGCCGACCGCAACCATCTGCACGGTGATGTGACCCGAGAGCGTGCCGGCATCAAGCGTCTTTGGCCATATCCCATCATTCTCATGCTGGGCCGCCCAGATAATGGGGGTGTCGAGCCTGAAGGTGAAGCCGACTGGACCGGCCGGTTTGAGGCTGGCGAAGACGGGAAGCGACGTGTCGGGCACCACGCCATTAAGCAGATTCGACAGCACCTGCGCGCACTCTCCCCGGGTGGCGGGTGCAAGGAAGTCGAAGTTAGGGCCCACGCCTACCAGTCCATCGAGGAGCCCAGCCGCGGCGGCTTTGCGGGCATTGGCAAAATGGTCAGTCGAGCTGAACTGCCCTTCGGTGAAAGTGGCTTTGAAACTGGCCGCGGGCGCGGGAAGATCGGCCGCCCGGGCCACCATGGTGATGAGCTGCTGCCGGGTTATGCTGCTCAGCGGATCGAAGGTGGTCGGGGTCTTGCCTGTGGTGATGCCTAGCTTCGCGCAGAAGCCTACATACTTGGCGGGATACAAGGGATCATTCGGGTTCGGGGTCTGGTCCACGTCGGTGAAAGGACATGCCGTCGACGCCGGGACCTTGTCACCGCGTGCCAAGACGATTATCTTGGCGAACTGCTGGCGAGTGACAGGATCGCCCGGACGGAAGGTGTCGTCGTTGAAGCCACTGATGATGTGACGGGACGAAAGATCATTGATCGCGGTTGCGTACGGACTGCCCGAAGTGTCGGTGAAGGCCAGCGCCGCGCCCGCCAATCCGAGAGCAAGCGCTATCGCCAGCACGACAACAACGGGGACTCTGCGGCCGAGGAGCCACCTGGTTACCCTCAGCCTGGAAGACATGAAGCGGTGTTCCATCTCTCCCCCCTCCGAAGCGCACCGTCGTCAGGCGCCCAGCGTCCGCCCGCCGCTACGGGCACACCCATTCTCGTGCCGCGGCAACGAAATGTGGACGACAAGAAGCGCTAGACCCCCGGTGCCTCTCCCGGATCGTCTACGGGTTGCGCAATATCATGATATTCCGCGCCTGTTCCGCCGACGTCAAGGGCCATTTCGCGGAAAACAGCGGCCCACGAGGTCCTTTGCTTCAGCCAGCCACCTCTCCCGCTCCTCCTGGGTGCTGGTGACTACCACGCTGAACGTCTTCCGATGGACATCACATACCCCACAGAGACCGAAGACGCAATTCTTCCAGATCAACTCCAGGGGATCGCCGAAAACATCATGCTCGCGATCCTCGGGGGTGTCTGACGTGTTGAAAACGACAGCCCTTCTTGCCTTCAGCAGACCGACGGGGACTCCCTCGCCGCAGTCTCCCTCGACAAAGTTGTAGGCAACGCAACGACGCATCACCCGGTCGATCCAGCCCGTGAGGATGGCCGGAGGCTGTCCCCACCAGTTGGGGTGCACGATCACGATGCCGCCAGCCGCTTCGATCTCCTCACAATGCGCGGCGACCACGGGCGGAAGAGCCGCATCTGCCGGGATCTCCGCACCGGGGAGGAGCGGGTTGAAGCCTTCTCGGTAGAGGTCGTGCAAGCTCACCACGTGACCGTTGCGACCTGCCTCTGCAACAACCGTGTCCGCGATAGCGTGATTGAAACTCCCAGGAATGGGATGGGCGAGAATGACGGAAATATTCATGTTTCGACCCCCGTGTAAGGTACGCGCCAGCCTATCACGCGTCGTGGTCGGACACCGCGCCGGACACGGCCCCGGACTCCGAGATTGCCCACGAGCTTGCCAACGCCACAAACTGCCCGGGCGCAAGCCTCTCGGCCCGCACGTCCGCGGGAAGTCCGAGCGACTCGACCAGAGGAAGCACCTGCTCCCGACTCAGGTCCAATCCAGCGCTGAGTGCGTTGACCAGAGTCTTGCGACGTTGCCCGAAGGCGGCCTGGATGACGGCTCGCAGCTCTGCCGTGCTGCACCCGGGGAGCTGGCCCGCCGGCAGGCGGTCGAGCACTACAAGGCTCGAGTCGACGCGCGGCTGGGGGTAGAAGATAGACCTCGCCAGCGGGCGGACGCGCACGATCTTCGCGTACAGCTGCACCCACACCGAGAGTACGCCATAGGTCTTGTTCCCAGGAGCGGCCGCCATGCGGTCGGCTACTTCCCGTTGCACCATCACGCAGTACCGCCGCACGCCCGGCAGCCGCTGCAGGGCCTCGATGATGAACGGTCCGGCCACCGAATACGGGAGGTTGCTGGCGCTCAATGTGGGAGGCGGCTGCAGATCCTCCAGCGACGCCTTGAGCACGTCCTGGAAGTGGAGGCTCACCTTGGGATCGCCCTGCAAAGTGACAGCGAGCGGCGCCTCCAGGCTCCTGTCCACCTCGAAGGCATGCACGTGTCGAGCCACCGCTGCCAATGCGCCGGTGAGGACGCCGAGACCGGCGCCGATCTCAAGGACGACATCCTCAGGGCGGCATTCGAGCTGCGCGAGGATGACACCCAGGATATTGTCGTCGATGAGGAAGTTCTGACCCAGGTCGCGTTTCGGCCGGATGCCGAACTCGGCCAGCCGGGCCAGGGAGACTTGCCGCAGGTGGGAGCTGAGAGCACCGGTGGCGCCGGCGTCATCAGCGTCGGCGGCGCGGGCCTTGCCGGGTCCACTGGTGACGCCCCGTGGGCCGGCGGAAGACATCACGAGCCCCTGAGTTGCCCCGCGAGCCGCGGAAATGCGCGACACACGTTGGCTTCAACCTGTACGGCCAACTCGTCGACCGTGAGACCCCGAAGCCCGGCCACGAAGTCGTAGACGTGGCTCACCAGCGCCGGCCGGTTCGGACGGCCGCGCAAAGGCACGGGGGTCAGCCAGGGCGCGTCGGTCTCCAGGAGCAGCAGATCCGCGGGCACGGCCAAGGCCGCGGCCTGGAGGTCCGGGGCGTTCTTGTAGGTCACGTTGCCGGCAAAACTGAGGTAGTAGCCGCGCGCCACGACTTCCTCCAGGCGATGCGGCAGCGAGAAGCAGTGGAGGATCACCGTGAGGTCCACCGCGTGCTCCGCGAGCAGGGAAAGCGTGCGCTCCTCGGCCTCCCGAGTGTGGATGACCACCGGCAGCCCGGCGCGCCGGGCAAGATCCATGTGGCGCACGAAGACGTCTTCCTGCTCCTCATGCGGCCAGCGGTCGTGGAAGAAGTCAAAGCCCGTCTCCCCCACGCCGACAACGCGCGGGTTGACGGTCAACTCCTCGATGCCGGCCATCTGCTCGTCGTCGAGGTTGCCGGCTTCCTGGGGATGGAATCCCACGGTGGCAAAGACCCCGGGGTATTTCTCTGCGACGTCGACCGAATAACGGGACGACGCCAGATCGATGCCCGATTGGATGATGACCGCCACTCCGGCCGCGCTCGCCTCACGAATCAGGTCAGCGGCGTCTTCCTTGCAGTGGTCCAGGTGCGTGTGGGAGTCGATCAGCACGTCAACCGCCGCGAGCACTATTCGACGACGGGCGAAGCCCGAGCCGCATCGGTCAGTCCTCGATACGAGGGAAGAGCGGAGGACCGGTCACCACGGTAAGACCGCCGGGCAAGGCGCCCCACACGGCCTCTTCCCAGCTCGGCCCAGCGTCAGCGCGCCCAACCTCACTGGACGCCTCGCTAGATGCGGCGACACCAATCGCCGCGGGCATTCCCAGCCGCTCCCGGATAGCCGCGGCCGTAGCCGGGATGAACGCATGCAACAGCACCGACAGAAGCCGCAGCCCCTCCGCCAGATCCCAAAGCGTCGCGTCGAGCGCCGCGTTCGCGTCACCGGTGACGCCGGGCCCGGTAGCCCCGGCCCCCGCGGCGTCTTCCGCGGCGGCCTCCTTGGCCTGCTTCCACGGGGCCTGCTCCTCAACATACCGGTTCATCCGCCGGACAAAGACCCAAATGGTCTCCAGCGCTCCGCTCAGGTCCATCTCTTCGAATCGTTCGCGCGCCGTCTGCGCGGTCGCTGACGCCTCGGCCGCCAGCGGGGAATCGTCGGGGGAACGGCCGGCAGGCTGCGCCGGTACGGCGCCACCCCGATACTTGTCGATCATCGAGGTGCTCCGCGACAGCAGGTTGCCGAGTTCGTTGGCCAACTCGCTGTTGTAGCGGGACTTGAAACCCTCCTCGCTCACTGTGCCGTCCTGGCCGAAACTGACCTCCCGCAGGCAGTAGAACCGGAACGGGTCGGCACCGTACTGCTCGATGAGCGGGAAGGGGTCCATCACATTGCCGCGAGTCTTGGACATCTTCTCCCCACCGAGCTTGAGATAGCCGTGGATGAAAAGGTGCTCGGGGAGCTCGTACCCCGCCGACATCAAGAGCGCCGGCCAAATGATCGCGTGGAACTTGAGGATGTCCTGCGCCATCAAGTGGTAGGTCGGCGGCCAGAAGCGGGAGACAAGATCTTCCCCAGGGGCAAAATGGAGCGCGCTTAGGTAGCTGATGAGGGCGTCGATCCACACGTAGATCACCTGCGAGTCGTCCCAAGGGACGCTGATGCCCCATTTGAGGGTCGACCGAGAGATCGAGATATCGTCGAGACCTTGCTCTATGAACGAGAGCGCCTCGTTGAATCGATGGCGCGGGCGGATCCAATCGGGATTGGCCCGGTAGTGCTCGAGAAGGCGTTCCTGGTAGGCCGACAGGCGGAAGAAGTAGTTGTCCTCCTCCATCTTCGTCGGGGCCAGACCGTGATCCGGGCAGAGCCCGTCCACCAGGTTCTCTTCGATGTAGTAGGCCTCGCAGGCTGGGCAGTAAAGACCGGAATACGAGCCGGAGTAGATATCGCCGTGGTCGTAGCACCGTTGGACAAAGTCCTGCACGAAAGCTTCATGCTTCGGGTCGGTGGTCCGGAGCAGAAAGTCGATGGTCGCATCGACCTTCTGCGCCACCTCCCGGAATCTGGCCACGATCTCGTCGGCGTGTTGTTTGGGGGTCAAGCCCCGGGCACAGGCGGCCTGCTCGATCTTGGTGCCGTGCTCGTCCGTGCCGGTGAGGAAGTAAACGTCGTCGCCCAGTTGACGATGGAAACGGACGGCCACGTCGGCCGTCGTCGTCGTATAGGCGTGACCGATGTGCGGCACGTCGTTGACGTAGTAGATCGGTGTCGTGATGTAAAACTTGCCCATGGCCGAGCCAGTATAGCCAAGAATCTTCGCCGCGACAGCATTAGGCTCGCTGTCGGCCCGGCCCGTTCGCGGCGCGAAGCCGAAGCATCCGCGGGCCGTTCGCGGTCCGAAGCCGACGCGTCCCCGGCGCAGGCAGCCGGCACGTGAGCGGACCGGACGGCAGCGCTCAGGGTTGTTGCTTCGAGTTTTCCTTCGCCTCAAGGGCCAGCGCGTAGGCCCGCCTCGCCGGAAGGCCGGTCAGTTCGGCGACGATCCCCGCCGCGGCCTTGGTGCCCACACCCATCCCCAGGAGCCGCGAAAGGGCTTCCCGGGCCTTTGCCTCCATTGCTGCCGGGGACAGGCCAAGCGAGGCGGCCGGCGCCGACTCTTCCGCCGAACTACTCCGGGGCGTCACGGCGGCCTGGCCACCAGAAGGCTCGAGGCACAGCACGATCTCTCCTCGGACCGGGTCGCTGAGACGCTCGAGGACCTCTGCAGCCGTCCCGCGGATCACCTCTTCGTGCAACTTGGTGAGTTCCCGGCAAACCGCAAGGCGACGGGCCGGCCATCGCTCGCAGATCATCTCCAAGGACTTGCGCAGCCGCCTGGGTGATTCGAACGCCACAAGAGCCGCTCCCGTGCCTTCGAACGCCCCCATCTGTGCGATCATCTTGGTCTTTCCACGCGCCAAGAACCCCACGAATGCGAAGCGATCGGCGGGCAGACCGGAGACAACGAGCGCCGTCGAGATGGACGACGGACCGGGTAGTACCGTCACCGGGATGTCCTCGGCCACACACGCCCGGATCAGCGTGAAACCGGGATCGGAGAGGCCGGGCATGCCGGCGTCCGAGACCACGGCCACATCTTTGCCCTCGCGCAGCAAGGGGAGCAAGGCGGCCAGCCGCTGGTCCTCATTGTGGTCGTGAAAGCTGATGACCCGGGGCGCGATCCCGTAGTGGTCCAGCAGGATCCGGGTGCGCCGGGTGTCCTCGCAGGCCACCAGCTCGACCTGACGGAGAACCTCCAAGACGCGGAGCGTCACATCCTTCAGGTTGCCTATGGGAGTGGGACAGATGTATAGCATGGCGGGCAGTGGCTCCCTACGTCATCCGGGCGCTCAGCCTTGCGGGCCGAACTTCTCCCAGGCCACAAGGGCGCCGCCCACGAGGCCGGCGCTGTTCCCCAAGGCGGCAGTGGCTATTTGCACCTGGTCTTTGTTGGGCG
>JADGPI010000277.1 GCA_017882525.1 Thermoleophilia bacterium | reverse complement strand
GCAGTGCTGCATCGTATCCCGCAGTCGTGGCGGCGATCGCCCGCTCGATCAAAGCGAGCTCGGCCGGGGACTTGACGGCACGCATGGCCGGGAGCACCTGGGTGCGGTCTTCGATAGATACGTTCGGAATGCGTTCGCAGATCTTCTTGAAGATGTCCAGGTCCGGCGAGATATCCGCGGTGTACGAGACGAAGGGGTGCAGGCACGCCAGCCGTTTGCTACGCCGCGCAGCGTCCGCCAGCTTGCCGGGGAGGTAATTGGTCCGCCAGATGTTGGCGAAGCCGGTCCTCTCCTTGAGAGCGGTGCCGAGAGGATCGCGCGAGCCGTCCCAGCGCTCCATTTCCGGGTCGCGAGGCCGGAGAAACAAGGTGATCCGCCGGTCGGGGTCCTCCGCCGCGGGATCGAACACCAGCGCCGCGCCGCTTTCGTGGTCGAGTCCCGTGAGGTACCAGAACATCCGGTCGGTCTTCCAGCGGGCCTGTAGCGATGGCGACGATGTTTCGGTGCCGGCCAAGACCACTGCCGCCGCTCCGTCGAGTGCCTCTAGCACCCGGTCGCGTCGCCGCGCGTACTCGTTCACGGATATAGGTAGACCGGGGGTGTCCATAGTCGGATGTTAGCACGCGCTCGGGTCCGCTCCAGGACCGTCGCTCGGCTCGCGATTGGCCACCTCGTTCTTTTCGCGATTGGGCCGGCCAATGGTGCGGCCGGCGGCCGTCTCCTTAGACTTTGACCCCTAGCGTGCTCCCGGTGGTCTGGTAGAGCTGCTCTTGCTCGGATGGCGACATCGACTGGCTGCGGAGGAACTCCATGCAGGTGGTCATGCTCTCGTACGGGTAGTCACTGCCCAGCACCATGCGGCCGAAACCCAGCGCGTTCTTCGTGCACACGAATGCATCCGTCGAGTAGTTGCCACTCGTGGTGACGATCATGTTGTCTCTCAAGTAGTCGGCGGGTGCCCTCTTGAGGGTCGGCGCCATACTGGGGTTCGGGCGCACGTGGCCCTGGACGTAGGGACGATTGACCCGATCCATCATGAACGGCAGCCCTTCGCCATAGTGACCCAGGATGATCTTGAGATTCGGAAACTCGTCCAGCACGCCACCGATGATCAGCCGCATCATCACGAGGGCCGTCTCGGCACCGTAGCCGAAGGAGGGGCCGGCCAAGCCCCAGCCATATGGCAGGAACTGCGGGATGATCGGGTTGTCTGGGTGGATATATATCGGCACTCTCAGCTCCTCCGCCTTGGCGAGAAGCGGCCAGTACCTCTTCTCGTCCAGGTAGGAGTCGCCAAAGTTCGAGTGGGTGTTCCAGCCCACGAAGCCAAGCTCTTTCACGCACCGCTCGAACTCCTCGACGGCTGCCTCAGTGTCTCTGGCCGCGAGCGCGGCGAATCCAAGAAACCGGTCCGGATACTTGGCGACCGCCTCCGCCAAGGCGTCGTTGGTCCGCCTTGCAAGTTTGGTGCCGGCGAGCGGCTCGAACCGTTCGATAGCCGGTGCACTGAGCGAGAGGATCGCGACGTCGATCCCCGCCTCGTCCATCGCTTTGATCCGGCCCTCGCCGAGATCGACAAGTGCCGCCGAAACGGGGGAGTCAGGGGTGAACATCGCGATCGACCACTCCGGGACCTCGAGTGCGTCGCTGTGGATGGCAGCAAGCCACTCGGTGGTGGCGAAGTGGTTCTCGAAGTCGATCCTGGCCATGTGTGTCTAACCTCTCTCTGCATCCGGTGGATTTGCTTCTCTCTGCGCGGAACCTCCGCGGTCTCGCCTTCGGCCTGATGTTACACAGCGGCGTCCACATATGGCAATAGGCAATACACAAAGTGAGAACAAGGAGACCTGGAAGCGGATCAACGTGCTGACCAGCTCAGACTCCCCAATGCAATCCGCAGTGAGCTACCACTGTCTGCCCGGTCATGGCGCTCGATTCCTCGGAGGCGAGGAATACGGCGACGTTTGCGAGTTCGTATTCCTCGGCGGGGCGGCCGAGCGAGACGTTCTTCATTACGGACGCTATGACTTCCTCAACGGGGATGCCCGTTGCATCCGCCTTCGCTTGCATGACTCGTACCCACCGGTCTCCGCGAGTGGCCGCTGCGCTGATGCAATTCACACGGATGTTGTGAGGACCACACTCCCGGGCGAGGGTCTCGGTAAGGCCTATCACGCCCATTTTGGCGCAGCAGTAACCGGCCCGCATGGGATATCCCGACCGGCCGTCGCCGCTTCGACCCCCTTCGGCCCCTATGTTGATGATGATGCCGCCCTTGCCGGCCGGGACCATGTGCTTGAGCACTTCTCGCGCACAGAGCATGCTGCCGGTGAGATCGACCGCGATGATCTCGTTCCAATCCTCCAGCGACAGATCCCAGATGTAGCAGGTGGGACCGCCTATGCCCGAATTGTTGACGAGGATATCGATGCGACCCATGGTGTCGACGGCCATCCTCACGGCGTCGATGACGTCCTGTTCCTTGGTGATGTCCATGGGGATAGCAAAAGCTTTCGCGCCCTTTGCCTGAAGCTCGCCGACAGTCTGGTCCATATTGGCTCGGTTACGGGCCGCGATGACCACCGTGGCTCCCTCGTCGGCGTAGGCCTTGGCAATAGCCTTGCCGATGCCGATTCCCCCGCCCGTGATGAAGGCGACCTTGTCTTTCAGCCGGTCGTAACCCATGTAAGCTGGCTCCTATGTCTGGTGGTCAACCGTGATCATGATGGCGCTGGTGGGGCGTCCTCAAAGGTGCGCGATGACGTCCTCGGTGGTGGTGACAAGAGCGTAGTCCTCGATGAACCTACCCATAGCGATGTCGTGGAGGCCCTCATTTGCGTCGACCGAGGCGTCGCTGGGCACGATGACATCGTAGAGCATATCGGTTGCTTGTAGGACGCTCGCTATGACGGCCATCCCAGTGGCGACACCAGCCATGACAAGGGTATCCACGCCCAGATCGTCCAGGATCTCTTTGAGATCGCCGCCGGTGTTGCCAGAGAAGATCCCGTATATGAAGTTGCCCAATACGGGTTCTCCGGGCAGGTTGGCCACGGCTCCTAGAACCTCGGTGTCCTTGGTGCCGGCTTCGATGGCGCGTCCCGCGGCATGCGCCTTACGAAGAGCCGCGTGGAAGCGGCCGAAGCGCGGCATCCTTTCCCAGCCATCCGGTGGAACGGTCGAGTTGACGTAGATCACGGGCAAGCCTTTTTGCCGGAAAGCCTTGAGCAGAGCCTGCTGCTTGGGGATGATCCCCGACTCCCAGGTCGCCTTGGCGTGAAAGTGGGATACCTTCCCCTCGGGATCCGTGATGGCGTGCTGCATGTGGATGAGAATGAGGGCGGGCTTGCCCTCAAGTTCCCATTCGCTCATTTGGATTCTCCCTTCTGGCATTGAACCGTTGCGCGAGTATGATCTCGTGGATGCGCGACCTGCTGCTGCTTGACACTAATCTAACCAGTGGATATCTTCACTGCAATACCTGTTCAGCTTTGTCCGCATAGCGATAATCGTCGGGTGGGCTTTGGTTAGTAAGGCTTGAGCAGGCGCGAAGGGTTTGAGAGTTGGACAATCGCTCGCACGAAGGGGGATCGGGAATGGTGGACCGGGACAGATCAACTGAGGCAGGAGAAGAGACATCCTTGGAGAGCAAACCTGTCAGTCGGCGCGACTTTCTCAAGATAGCCGGCATC
>JADGPI010000276.1 GCA_017882525.1 Thermoleophilia bacterium | reverse complement strand
TCTACCAGGCCACATTGCGTAGCGACAATACCGTGTACGCCCAACTGGCCCTTGACGTGAGCGCGGCCCGGATCGTGGACGTGGCACACCGGATGGGCATCACCTCGTACCTCAACCCTGACCCGGGCATCGCGCTGGGGGGTTTGACTTACGGGGTTAATCCACTGGAGATGGCTTCGGCATATGGCACGCTCGCCGACCAGGGCATGCACGTGCAACCGGTGATCATCCTCAAGGTGACCGACGCCACGGGAAAAGTGGTCTATCAAGCCGCTCCCAAGAAGAACCAGGCGATCTCGCAGGGTGTGGCTTATGAGGTGACCAACATCCTTCAACACAATGTCATGAGCGGCACCGGCACCAAGGCCGACATCGGCAGGCCGGCCGCCGGCAAGACCGGCACCGCGCAGAACTTCGCCGATGCCTGGTTCGTCGGTTTTACGCCGCACCTAGCCACAGCGGTGTGGATGGGGCACGAGGAAGGCCAGATCCCGATGACCGACGTGCACGGCATTAGCGTCACCGGCGGCAGTTTCCCGGCCATGATGTGGCAGAAATTCATGAACGTGGCCGACCGGGATTTCCCAGAGGTACCTTTCCCGCAGCCCGGCAAGTTCGTAAAATGGGATAACTTCTTCCAGAGTTCGTACGCAGTACCGCCTACGACCTCGAGCACCAGCACGAGCAGCACCAGCACCAGTACGACCGTCCCTTCCACAGACACGACGCTCGGGCCGCCGGACACCATCCCGACCACAGAGCCTCCTCCCACGACGCCGCCAGTGACCGAGCCCCCTACCACGGCGCCGCCGACTACCATCTTCTAGGCCGCGTGCGCTCCAAGGCGCCCCGGGGTTCCGACACCCCATCCGGCCGCCCTTGACAGATATGAGTCTAAGCGTATAAGATTTTATGCTCTTAAAGCGCGAAGGTCTATTCCGATCTCGGCCGCGGGAACTGGTACCGCGTCGGGACGAGGAGCAGTGATACATATGCAATTGGAAAGGTTCACCCTGAAGGCCCAAGAGGCGCTGGCTGCCGCTCAGCAGTTGGCCCAACAGCGCGGGCACGCCCAGATCGAACCGGAGCACCTCATGGTCGCTCTTCTGGACCAGGAGGGCGGATTGGCCGTGCCGATCTTGGAGCGGATCGGAGTCAGCCACAGCTCCATACACGCCGAGCTGGATAAGCGGTTGGACTATTTCTCCACCGTTCACGGAACCACCCAGACCTCGCTCGCCCGCGAGACCCAGGGAGCACTGGATGCCGCGCAGACGGAAGCCGACCGCATGAAGGACGCGTACGTCTCCACCGAGCACGTTCTGATGGGCCTGGCAGCCACCAAGGGTTGGCTGGGCGACATGTTCAAACGCTACGGGGTGAGTCGCGACGCGGTATTCCAGGTGCTGAAAGACATCCGGGGTTCTCAACGGGCAGAGGATCCCAATGCGGAAGGGAAATACCAGGCGCTGGAGCGCTTCGGGCGCGACCTCACCGACCTGGCGCGCCGGGGAAAACTCGACCCGGTGATCGGCCGGGACGACGAGATCCGCCGAGTGATCCAGGTCCTTTCCCGACGCACCAAGAACAACCCGGTACTCATCGGCGAGCCTGGGGTGGGCAAAACGGCGATCGTGGAAGGCCTTGCCCAGCGCATCGTGTCGGGAGACGTGCCCGAGGGCCTCAAGAACAAACGCGTCATCGCCCTGGATATCGGCGGGATGGTGGCCGGCGCCAAATACCGGGGTGAGTTCGAAGAACGGATGAAAGCCGTCCTCAAAGAGATCGCTGGGTCTGAGGGCGAGATCATCACCTTCATAGACGAGATGCACACCATCGTCGGCGCGGGCGGCGCGGAGGGAGCGGTCGACGCATCCAACATGCTCAAGCCGATGCTGGCCCGCGGGGAGCTGCGCGTGGTGGGCGCGACGACGCTGGACGAGTACCGCAAGTACGTGGAAAAGGACGCTGCTCTCGAACGGCGTTTCCAGCCGGTAGTGGTGGGCGAGCCGACGGTGGAGGACACCATCGCCATCCTGCGGGGATTGAAGGAGCGTTACGAGGTGCATCACGGCGTCCGGATCGTGGACTCGGCTCTGGTAGCAGCCGCGGTTCTTTCCCAGCGGTACATCAGCGACCGCTTCCTGCCCGACAAGGCCATCGACCTGGTGGACGAAGCCGCCAGCAAGCTGCGCATCGAGATCGACTCCATGCCGGTGGAGATCGATCAGGTGGAACGGCGGATCAAGCAGCTGGATATCGAACTGCATGCACTCTCCAAGGAAAAGGACGCCGCTTCCAAGGAGCGCAGGCAAGCCATAGAGGCCGAGCTTGCCGAGCTGCGCGAAGGGTCGGCGGGCATGAAGGCCCACTGGCAGGCGGAGAAAGAAGCCATCGGCAAGATACAAACGCTCAAGGAGCAGATCGAAGAAGCGAAGACCGAGGCCGAGAAGGCCGAGCGGATGGTCGATCTGCAGAAGGCGGCCGAGCTGCGGTACGGCCGGATCCCCGAACTGGAGCGGCAACTGGCCACGGAGAACACCAACCTCAACGAGCTCCAGCGCGACCAGAAGATGCTGAAGGAAGAGGTGGAAGAAGAGGACGTTGCGGAAGTGGTGGCCAAGTGGACCGGCATACCGGTCAGCCGTCTCCTCGAAGGCGAGGTGGAGAAGCTCATCCATATGGAGGAGAGGCTGCACGTGCGCGTGGTGGGCCAGGACACCGCCCTTCAAGCCGTGGCCAACGCCATCCGGCGGGCCCGCTCGGGCCTGCAGGACCCCAACCGCCCCATCGGAAGCTTCATCTTCTTGGGGCCGACAGGGGTGGGCAAGACCGAACTTGGGCGAGCGCTGGCCGAGTTCCTCTTCGACGACGAGAAAGCCATGGTCCGCGTCGACATGAGCGAGTATCAGGAGAAGCACTCCGTGGCCCGGCTGATCGGGGCGCCTCCCGGCTATGTGGGCTACGACGAGGGTGGCTACTTGACTGAAGCGGTGCGGCGCCGGCCCTATGCGGTCCTTCTCCTCGACGAGGTCGAGAAGGCCCACCCAGACGTCTTCAACCTGCTACTGCAGATCCTCGACGAGGGCCGGCTCACGGACGGCCACGGCCGCACGGTGGATTTCAAGAACGCGGTGGTCATCATGACCTCCAACACCGGCAGCCAGTGGATCCTCGACCCCGAGATCACCGAGATGGAGATGGAGACACGGGTGACCGACGCGTTGCAGGCTGCCTTCAAGCCGGAGTTCTTGAACCGAGTGGACGAGGTCATCATCTTCCACCGGCTGTCGCTCGAAGACATCAGAGGCATCGTGGATATCCAGCTGCAGATCCTCCGCAAGAGGCTGGCCGCGCGCGCCATCGACGTGGAGATCACCGACGCCGCCAAAGACTATCTCGCGCACCAGGGATACGACCCAGCCTACGGTGCCCGGCCGCTGAAAAGGCTCATCCAGAGAGAGATCCAGGACAAGCTCGCCCTTGAGCTTCTGAAAGGCGAGTTCCGCGACGGCGATACCGTGAGGGTCGACGCGCGGAACCTGGAGTTGGTGTTCGAGAAAGTGGAGCCCGCGGGAACTCGGGCAGAGGCGCCGGCAGGAACCTGAGGCCCGCGGCACCTCGGGCGCGTGCGGGCTCTGGGCGTCGCGCGGGCTCTGGGCGCCGCCCGGACCCGTGCGCGCCACTCGCCACTCGCCACTCGCCGCTAGAGCGGCAGCAACTCGAAGAAGTGATATCCCCAGGCCGGCATGTCGAGATAGAGCCCCGGGGACAGAAGAGTGTCGCCGTCTCTGTCATAGCTCGCTTTACCCAGGCGGTCGTCGAGGCGCCAGTGCCTGCCGGCGAGATCTGCCCACGGGAGCTCGAGATAACACTGGCTTTGACCGCCACTGTAGTTGACTGCGATGAGCAGCCTGCGGTCGTCTTCGCCCTCCCACGAAAAGGCGACGAAACAGTCCCACGTCCAGTTGCCCTCCCATGCCGCAACGGGGTTGATGAGCCGCCATGTGCCCGCGTGGAACGCCTCATCGTCCGACGAACTCAGAAGCTCCCGGTAGAAGTCGGCGAGTCCGACGTCCACGGGTTCCACCGGCGCCCGGCAGAGATGCACCGGCACATGGGCCTTCGCGCCTTCGAGCTGGCCCTGGTAGAAGAACCGGAGTCCGGGGCACAGGAATGTGATCACGGCCGCCGCCCGGTGCATCTCCGGCGCAAAGGTGGCGGCAGCCCGCGGCTCATCATGATTCTCGAGGAAGCGGACCGACCGGCGTTGGAAACCTGTGGCAGCCTTCAAATGCTCGCGCACCAACCGCCCCCGCCCATCCCGCAGGCGCTCGTACAGTGGCTTGTCATAGGTGTAGTCGAAACCTTGCTGCTGCAACTCCCACTCGAGGTCCCAGTACACTTCGGCCATCGTCACGAACCCTGGCGACTGCTGGTGGAGTCGTTCTAGCGCCCGGGGCCAAAACGGCTCTGAGGCCGTGCCCCAGGTGCGGGCGAACACGCTCGGCAGTATCAGCATGGCGGTGTCACAGCGCAGCCCATCGCACAATTCGGCTGCCTTCAGCAGCTCGTCGAGCATGGCCTCTTGGAGTTGGGGATTCCCGTAGTCCAACTGAAGCGTGTCGGGCCAGCTGGGAAAATATGGGTCGCGCCCGTGAGCGACGATCACGTCGTTGCCCCCGCCGCTCTCGAGCCGGACGTAGCTACCCGGTTGCCGGCCAAGATCCTCCTCGGAGCCACGGACATAGAACTCGGGATGACTCTGGACCCAAGGGTGGTCCAGGGAAGTGTGGTTGGCCACGAAATCGAGGATCAATCGCTGACCGCGCTCGCGAAGGCGAGTCCGAAATCGGTCCATGGCAGGTTCCCCCCCGATGGCTTCAGGGATCTCGTATGCGCTGATCGCGAAGCAAGACCCACAGATGTCATCTTCTGTGAGATCGGGCAAGACCCGGGCGAACTCCGCGCGCCATGCCCCATTGCGGAGGGAGACTTCTCGCCCCGCTGCACCTGTCTTCCAGATACCGAGGAGGTAGATGA
>JADGPI010000275.1 GCA_017882525.1 Thermoleophilia bacterium | reverse complement strand
GCTGACGCCATAGCAGACTACGACACCGCGCACGTAGCCAGGGTACTTCTTGAATATCTCGCCAGCGATGGAGTAGTGGAAGTCTTGCATGGTGCTCATTCTACGCGACGAGCTGCTGGAATTGCGAACCCGCGCGGGCGCGGGGAGACGGCAGGCGATCACGGGTCCACCGGGGCGGGCCGGACAGTATGGCGGGAGGGGTGCCGATGAAGCACCCCTCCCGAATGGGGAGACGTCGCCGCGAGTCGTACGACTTGTCGACTGTAAGTCGCCCGTGCCGCAAGCGGCGCCTAGGAGAAGGGACTAACGTGCGAGACGTACTCGTCCCCGCTTTCTTATACGCGCTTTCCGGTGTGGTCTCCTTTCGCGGCGGTCAACTCTTGTGATGCTTACCCCCCGCCGGAAGTTGGCTGCGACACGCCTGGGCTGAGGACTCGCCGCGTCGTGCGGCTCACCTCCAGGCAGGCGAGCACAAGGATTTGCCTGGACTCCCTGTGGTAGCCTTCCTGGCATGACTCACGTGATCTATCTCGCCCTGGTCGGTCTCGTCGGGGGCACGTTCGGCTCGATGGTGGGATTGGGCGGCGGCGTGTTCATCATCCCGGCGCTCACTCTGTTCTTGGGCGTGCCGATACACCAGGCCATCGCAGCCAGTCTGGTGGCGGTCGTCGCCACCTCCACCACTGCGGCTGCTGCCTACGTACGGAACGATCTCTCCAATATGCGTCTCGGCATGACCATGGAGACTATGACCGTGACCGGAGCCCTGATCGGCGGATTGGTGGGGGCGTCTCTCAGCAAAGGCGTCCTTTCGGCGGTCTTCGGCGGGGTGATGATCGTGGTGTCCATCTATATGGGTCTGCGCCAGCGGACCGCGCAACTGCCGCCCATCGACGACGAGGATCTCGGTACGCTCGGCGCTTCGTACTACGATCGCAATCTGGACTGCGCCGTCCGCTACAAGGTCCGCCGCCTGCCGCTCGGCATGGTGGCGTCGTTCATCGCCGGCAATGTATCCGGACTTCTTGGCGTGGGGGGCGGCTTTCTCAAGGTGCCCGCGATGGTGCTGTTCATGGGAGTGCCGGTACGGGCAGCCGTGTCCACGAGCAGTTTCATGATCGGCGTCACCGCCTGTGCTGGTTCTGTCATCTACTTCGCGCGCGGGCTCGTGGACCCGGTCGTTACCGTGCCCGTGGTGCTGGGAGTCACCGCGGGCGCGTACTTGGGCTCGCGGCTTGCGCTCCGCGTGAAGAGCTCGCTCCTGGCGGTCACCCTCTCCGTGGTGCTCTTCGTATTGTCGGTGCAGATGATCCTGTCGGCCGCCGGGATTCAAGTGCGATGAGCACCTCGGCGGGCACATCAGGGGGGAAAAGGCCCGGTCCGGTCGTCGAGGAGCATCACCGGCATGAAACCCGGCTCAATATCACCATCTCACGGGTGCTGGTGGCCGGGTTGATCGCGGCCATCTCGCTCTTGCTCGTAGGGTTCGTCGCGACCCTGGTCCGCCAGGGGACGGCTGTTCCTCACAAGACTTCGATCCAAGACATCCCCAGGTCGTTGTGGGCGTTGGAACCGGGGGGGTTCTTCGAACTCGGCCTTCTCGTGCTGCTTGCGACCCCAGCGGCCCGCGTGGTGGCTCTCTTCCTGGCCTATGTGCACCGCCGCGAGTGGTTGTTCTCAGGCATCAGCTTCTTTGTGTTCGCTGTGCTGGTCCTGAGCGCTTACCTCGGGTTGGCCGCATAGCCCATCGCCTTCCGAGAGCGCATCGGTTAGAATCCCCGCCGTGACCATCTTCCTTCTCATAGTCGCTTTCGCCGTGATCCTGGCGGGGTGTGAGCTCTTCGTCAACGGGATCGAATGGTTCGGCCGCAAGTTCGACCTGGGCGAAGGCGCGGTGGGCAGCGTGCTGGCAGCCGTAGGCACTGCTTTGCCGGAGACGGTTATCCCTCTCATCGCCATCCTCATCCATCGGGGCGAAGCCGGAAGAGAGATCGGCGTCGGCGCCATCCTGGGCGCCCCCTTCATGTTGGCCACTCTGGCTTGCTTCGTGTGCGGCCTTGCCGTAGTGATCTTCAGTGTCATGAAGAAACGGTCGATCCACATAAAGTTCAATCAGGGCGTCATGCGACGCGATCTTTCATTCTTCTTGGTGGCCTACGCCACTGCGCTGTTTGTAGGCGTCGTCAATATCGGGCCGTTTCGCTATGCCGTGGCCGCCTTGCTCATCGTGGCCTACGTCATCTACGTGAAACGCACGCTCAACGCCGAGGGAGATCTGCTAGGCGAAAGCCGGGCGCTGTATTTTCACTATGCCGCCGACTCGCCCGATCTGCGCCGGGTGATCCTCCAGTTGGTCGTCGCGCTAGCTGCCATCATCATGGGGGCCGACCTGTTCGTTCGGGAGCTCACCGGGATCGCTCATTCGCTTGGCGTGCCGGCACTCGTGATATCGCTGCTGCTCACGCCGCTGGCGACGGAACTGCCCGAGAAGTTCAACAGTGTCGTATGGATGTGGCAGAAGAAGGACACTCTGGCGCTTGGCAACATCACCGGCGCCATGGTCTTTCAGAGCACCTTTCCTGTATCTGTGGGACTGATCTTCACCACGTGGCGGCTGAACACAAACGGTGATTGGCACGGGATGTTGGCTGCCGGGCTGGCTTTGGTGTCGGGGATCTTGCTGTACGTGCGCCTGCGTTTCTTCAAAGGCTTCGGCGTCGCGTCTCTGCTCTTTGGAGGCCTGCTCTACATCGCGTTCGTGGTGGTGACTCTGCTCACCATCTAGCGCCCGCCGGCCGGCGGCAGGCTTGGAAAAGCCCGCGGGCGGCGCCATTGGGCGGGCTCTGGGGCGCTCCGCGGCCGGTTACTTAGCTACCAGGGCGGGGTTAGGCACGGACAGCGTGGAGCCCAGCAGTTTGTGGCCCAGCACCCATTGCTCCAGCGCTTCCGCCACTCCGTCTCTCAAGTTCGATGATGTGATCACGTCGGCGGCGGTCTTCGCGGCAGGAGTGGCGTTGCCCATCGCCACCCCGATACCTGCCCACAGGAGGAGCGAGGCATCGTTGTCGCCGTCCCCGACGGCCATGGTCTGCTCAGCGGGAATCTGCATCCGCCGGGCCAGCCGCTGCGCCATCGCGGCCTTGGACGCTTCAAGAGAGACGATGTCGATGACCCCAGGGGTGGTCTCGTTAACGTTGGCGCGCTCCCCGAACACCCGTTTGGTGGCGACTCGGGCAGCCGCCATCTGCCTGTCTTCAAGCTCGCGCAGGTCGAGCGACACTTTGTCGATGATCTCTCCACTCTTGAGGACTTCGTCGATGGAGCCGATGCCCTCAGGCTCCACAAGGGCGTAACGGAGGATGTTCTCCCGCATCAAGTCGCTGAGCCTGTCGGTGAACCAGTCGTCGTCGGTCTCCAGGCTCACGATGGCACCCAAGTTCCTGCCGGACTCGACGATCTCGGCCACCAGCGCGGCATCCAGCGGCAGGTGCTCGAGCCCGGCGCCGGCCAACGGGTCCCAGAGAAGGGCGCCGTCGCAGGCGATGAGGGGACTCATGAGGCCGAGCTGCTGGTGGAAAGGTCGCATCGAGCGAGCTGCCCGGGACGACACCAGTACCACCTCCACGCCGGCCTCCCGTACGTTGCCGATTGTGCGCTTGGCCCGCTCCGAGACGTGACGGGGTCCGGATAGCAAGGTGCCGTCGAGATCCACGAAGATAAGACGGATGATCCTCCCGGTCCCCACGAGCTGCGCCAATCCTCTGGCTACGTAGTCGAGGTGCTGCCTCATAGCCTGGCGTGCTTTTTCCTCGTTGCCGCTCCGTATGGCAAGCCGGATGGCGTCGTGCTGCTGCTGCAGGGCGGTCGCCCCTCCCGGTTCGGCGTAGAAGACGGAGAGTATCGCCGCCATGTGATTGTGAAGCAGATCCACCGGCTCGCGGATGACCCGCTCGAACAACGGGTTGTGAGTGGCCTCGGCGATCGCCGCGTGAAAGGCCACGTCATCGTCGGGGGAGAGGATCTCACCCGGAGAGGTCAAGAGGTCGGCCAGTTCGTGCAGGTCCTCAAGAGTGGCCCTCCGAGCCGCCAATCCGGCCGCTTCGATCTCCACAGCGCTCCGGATCTCCATGAGCTCCACGATCCGCTCCGCCCCTCGGCCGACAAGAGCCAATAACGGCTCGGCAAAATGAGGGTTGGGCAGGTTGGCGACGATGGTTCCTTGGGCCCCGCGCCCGGAGAGGAGCAAGCCTTGGGCCTTGAGCTCGCGCAAGGCTTCACGGACCGCCGGCCGGCCCACTCCCAGACGAGTGGCAAGCTCGCGCTCGGCAGGTATCTTCTCACCCGGTTTGTACTCGCCCGACGTTATCAAATAGCGAAGTTGCGAGGCCACCTGGTCGGAGATAGTTTGGGAAACCACGGGGCGGAGCCTTTGCTCCCGGGTGTGTCCGGCCTCCGTCGCAGGCTGCGGCGCGGAACTGGAGGGGGCCCGGTAAGGCTGTTGGACGTTGTCCACGTCGGCTCCTTCCCTGGTAATGTTCTTGGTCGGATGGTAACACCATGGACCTGGCAAGGCAAGGCTGGGCCGAAGCACGGGGAAGAAGCGTGGATGCGGCTCCATGCGAGAAGACGCGCCGCGTCTATCTAGGGCGCGGCTAGACCAGCGTGGCGGGAGTGGTGTTCTCGGGGATGCCCGCTTCCGCGAGCACGGCTAACTCACGCCGCCGGGCCTTTCGCTTGGAGACGATCCTCGACAGCCAGATACCGAACTCGTAGAGGATCATCAACGGGATGAGCATGAGCATCATGCTGATGGGGTCCTGGCTCGGGGTGATGACCATGGCGACCACCGCCTCCACCAGGATGGCCCACTTGCGCACCTTGGCCATCTTCTTGTAGTCGACGATGCCGGACCAGGCCAACAGCATCATCACCAGAGGCAGCTCGAACACCACGCCGAAGGCCAAGAGGAACAACGAGACGAAACTGACGTAGGCATCGACATGGAGCATGACCGTGAACTGGCCGGCGCTGAATTGAAGCAGCCACTTCAGTCCAATGGGCAGCACGACGTAATAACCGAAGACGACCCCGCCGAGGAACAGGCCGGTAGTGAGCGCGACATACGGGAAGATGTTCTTTCGCTCGTTCTCATAGAGGGCGGGCATGATGAACGCCCAGAATTGCCACAGGATGATCGGAAGAGAAATGATCAACCCTGCGTATATCGAAATCTTCATGATGGCCATGAAAGGCTCTGTCGCAGTGAATGCGAGCAGCTTCTGACCGCCGTAGGGCGTGTGCTTCAGGGGCTGCATGAGCACCGCAAACACGTACTTCCTCTCGATGAAGGCGCCAATGCAGCAAATGACGATGGCGACAGCTGCCCACGTTATTCGCTTACGGAGTTCACCGAGATGCCCGACGAGGGACATCGATCTCTCGCGGTTACTGCTCATCCCACGCTACCTAACCACTGGGCTCTCAGTGTCAATCAACAGCCTCTCTGCCAGCTCATCTAGAGGCGCGGGCCCTTCGGCGCTTGGGCCCCGCCCGCGGCACGCCACAGTATAGCTCAGTCCTTGCGAGCAGACACGTCAAGGTCGCGGGCCATCGACTGGGGTGCCCTGGAAGTGGCAAATACCCCTGCGAACGGCCCGAACCAACAGGGTAGGCATTGAGAAATCCGGTTTGTAAGCATATAGGCGATTTGTTATCGTCGCCGTGGTCCTTCTAGTTGGGTCTTCTCGGGGCGGACCCTTCCCCGGCGCCCTTTGTTGGTGAGGTGCCCACTTGGTTAATCCGACCATCGATCTGGTCATTCAGTTTGCGATCATGTTCGCCATCGGGACGGCGATGGCTGTCGCGTTCGTCACCATCTCGCATTTCCTCTCCCCCACCAGCAAGAACCCCAACAAGGGCATCGCATACGAGTGCGGGGTGGAGTCCACCTCCGACGCTCGCGCGCCGTTCAACATCCATTACTACTTGGTGGCCGTCCTTTTCGTCCTGTTCGACCTGGAGGCGGTGTTTCTCTATCCCTGGGCGATCAATCTCCGCTCGTTGGGCACGGTGGCTCTTGTGGATATGTTCGTGTTCATCGCTATCCTTCTGGTGGGCTACTTCTACGCCTGGAAGAAAGGCGCGCTCGAATGGGAATGACCGGCGGTCCTAGCGAGGGATCGGGGGCACTCGGTGCATCCCGGGCTCCGGGGGGCGCCGACCGGATGGCCGCGCTGAACCGCCTGCTGCGCAGGGCTCCCGACGAGGAAGCCCAGGAGGCCGTGGGCGAGGAGGGCATGGGCGGACCGGTCCGGTGGCCCGGTGGGTTCGCCATGCCGGTCCAGATCGAGCGCATCCTCGGGTTCGGGCGTAGCTTCTCGTTCTGGCCTCTCCTCTTCGGCCTCTCCTGCTGCGCGATCGAGATGATGGCGTTGGGAGGGGACCGCTTCGACATGTCGCGGTTCGGGATGGAGGCCATGCGGGCCTCGCCCCGCCAGGCCGATGGCATGATCGTCGCTGGTTGGTGCAGCATAAAGATGGCGCCTCGGATCGTCCGGCTCTACGAGCAGATACCCGACCCCAAATGGGTGCTCGCCATGGGGTCTTGCGCGATCTCCGGCAACATCTGGGACACGTACAACATCG
>JADGPI010000274.1 GCA_017882525.1 Thermoleophilia bacterium | reverse complement strand
TCCATGCCGTCCACTACTTTCGCGAACACCGCGTATCCCCAGCCGGGACCGGTCTTTGATTTGTGATCGAGGAAGCTGTTGTCGACCAGGTTGATGAAGAACTGACTGGAGGCGCTGTGGGGATCGGAGGTACGCGCCATCGCCACGGTGCCGCGGCTGTTCTTTAGCCCGTTATCGGCCTCGCACGCTATGCAAGCTTTGGTCGACTTCTGCTTCATGTCGACCGTGAAGCCCCCGCCCTGGATCATGAAGCCCGGAATGACGCGATGGAATATGGTGTCGTCGAAATGTCCGGACTCGACGTACGCGAGGAAATTCTCGCTCGTGACCGGCGCCGCGGCGGCTTCAAGCTCCAGGGTGATGTCGCCCATCGAGGTGCTGAGGACGACTCGGGGATTTGCTTTCTGTTCCATGTTCTTGGTCCTTTCTCATCCGGGCCTGGCCCGGAACGTCATCGGTCACTCCCTATGTTCGCACGGCTTCGCCAGTCCGGCGACGTGCGGCGATGCCGCAGAGCGTGGCTTCAAAGGTGTGAGCATTCGAGGAAGCAGCAGGTCGGGCGACCTCTGCCCAGTTACTGCTGCCGGTTTTGGCGCGGCAGGCGCGTCACCCGCGCGGCGCGCGCATGCGAACCGGCGCAGGCAGGAACTTGCTGCGCCAGCTAGGCGAACTGGCTCGATAGGCTAAGCCGGCCACGGCGGCCATGAGATACGCGGCGAAGATGAGCCTTGTGGCGAGCATGGTGGTCTGGGTCCCGATGCCCAGGGCATGGATGGCCGCGACCGTGAAGACCACGTAGTTGAGTATATGCAGTCTGTTCCAGGCGCCGGGGAGCAGCTTCCGCAGCACAAGAGCCGTCGAGATCGTCAGAAGCAGCACGAAAAGCATGATCGGGCCTAGAACAAAGAAGCCGTGGTTCAGTTTCGCCCAATGCTCCCCAAGGCTCGGGATGAGAAACACGAAATGGCAGACGATGAACGCCAAACCGGCGAGTCCGAAGGCCGTGTGGGCCCGGTAAAGGGTTCGTGGCTTGAAGACGCGCCGCAGAGCCGGTCGAAAAGCCCCGGTGACGATCTGCAGGAACAAGAAGCTGAATCCGAGGAGAGCGGAGACGCGCAGAAGAGTGTGCAGAGTCTCATCCGTCCCGTGGCCGAGCATGGAGAAACTCGAGTTGATGAGAGCGAAGGGCACCGCGATCACGGCGACCACGAACACGACTGCGAGCGACCGCCAAACTCGCCGGGAGGCTACCTCTTCGACCTCCTCCGATTTCTTCGAACCGTCCACTGCTTCGCCTCCTCTTCCGGTTTCTCGCCCCCAGGTACCCGGGATGCTTATTGCCTAGTCGCGAAGCGAGACGCTCCGCTACCCTCGTCCGGGCCCAGCCCTCAGAAGGCCATACGCGCGTCGAGCCACGATCAGTTCCTCGTTGGTCGCGAGCGCCAGGACGGCGACACGCGCTCCGTCCGGCGACAACAGCCGATCCCCTGCCTCCCGCTCGTTTCGGGCCGGGTCCAGCTCTATGCCCAGGAACTCGAGACCCTCGCAGCAGGCTCGGCGCAGGCTCACCGAGTTCTCCCCGATCCCGCCGGTGAAAGTCACCACGTCGAGACCGCCCATGGCCGCCGCGTAAGCCCCGATCGTCTTGCGGACTTCGTAAGCGAACACCGCGAGCGCGAGCGCCGCGTCGCCGCTGCCGGCGGCCGCCGCGTCTTCGAGGTCCCTCACGTCCCCGCCCGGCACTCCGGAGAGTCCCGCAAGACCTCCGCCTTTCGTCAGTTGCTCGGTCACCTCGGCCACCGACCACCCCCGTCGCTCCATCATGTAAAGGACGGCGAAGGCGTCGACATCACCGGAGCGCTCGGCGTTCTCGAGTCCGGATTGGAGCGAGAAGCCCATTGTGGTGTCCACACTGCGGCCCCGGTCGACAGCCGCGAGCGAGGAACTGCCGCCCAGGTGGCAACTCACCAGGCGGAGCGTCTCTTTCGGCCTCCCCAAGAACTCGGCAACTCGCTCGCTCACGTGCTGGTGCGAAGCTCCGTGGAACCCATAGCGCCGGACCCCGTAGTCGTCGTGCCATTCTCGAGGGACTCCGTAGCGGGCCGCATGCTCGGGCATGGTGGCGTGGAACTCCGTCTCGAAAGCAGCGATCAAGGGCACGCCGGGCATGGCTTCCTGAAAGGCCCGGATACCGATGAGGTAGATGGCGTTGTGGGCGGGGGCCGCCGGCAGGTACTCCTCGATGGCCGCGAGGACCGCATCGTCCACGTAGAACGTGCCACGGTAGCGTGGTCCGCCGTGCACTGCTTTGAACGCCACAGCGTCGATGCTCGCATCCGCGACGTCGATCTGAGCCAGTGCTTCCTGGTAGTCCCGGACCCGCTCCAAGCGCCCCTTGGCCAGCACTTGCTCGGACGGCATCTCCAGGATCTGGTACTTGAGCGAAGTCGACCCGAGGTTCGGAACAAGGATGATCATGGTGACCCTTTCGAACCAGCTGTGGAGTCCAGGGTGCTCATCGTATCATCGGTGCGTTCGCCGGCCTTTCGGCACCAGAGGCGGGGATCGTGCGCTACAGTGACGGCATGCGGAAAACTGGTCGGAGCTGATTGGGAAGGAGCTGCATATGCGAGAGATGATCCAGCCCGGAGGGCTCTGGGACCCTCGGCCCAAGTTCTCACAAGTGGTGAAGTTCGGAGGCCAGTTCTTCATCGCCGGCCAGACCGCGGTGGATGAGAACGGGGATACGGTCGGAGTGGGGGATATCGAGGCTCAGACACGCCAGGTGTTCAAGAACCTCGAAAAGGCGTTGGCAGCGGTCGGCGCGACGTTCGATCACGTGGTGAGTCTGACGGTCTACTCCACCGATCTCGATGCCCATCTGCCGACCATCGGCGCCTATCGGAGCAAGTATTTCTCGGAGCCCGTACCGAGCACGACCGTCCAGATCTCAAGACTCGTCCGCCCCGAATGGCTCCTGGAGATCGAGGCGGCGGGGATCTTGCCCTAGTCGGCATAGCCGCGTGCGGGAACCGTCGGCGCGGCTCAAAAGCGGCCGCCGCGCCCCGTGCGGTAAAGGCCTGCGACGGTCGCTGCGGCACGCACGGTAAAGGCCTGCGCCGGCCGCAGGCCTCCGACTATTCGGGTACGAACTTGAGCGATGCGGAGTTCATGCAGTAGCGAAGCCCCGTGGGTGGTGGCCCGTCATCGAAGACGTGCCCAAGATGACCGTCGCACCGCGCACATGCCACTGCCGTGCGCCTCATCCCGAGAGTTCGGTCCTCATGCTCCTCTACGGCATCCGGCGAGATGGGCTGGAAGAAGCTCGGCCACCCGCTACCGGAGTGGAACTTCGCCTTCGAGCTGAACAACGGGAGGTCGCAGGCGTAGCAAACGTAAGTGCCCGCTTCCCAGAACTCGTCGTACTCATTGTTGTAGGCCGGCTCCGTGCCATTCTCAAACAGAACGTGGTACCGGCCAGGCGGCAGGATGCGCCGCCATTCTTCGTCGCTGCGGATCAGTTTCTCCACCATCCCGGCCTCCCCGATATCGTCGCGAGCTACATGGCCGCGAGAACGATGATGTTCCCCTCGGTGTCCTTGAACCAAGCGGACTTGCTGCCCCCGATCTCCGCGATACCGTTGACCGTCTTCAAGCCGACTTCCGGTATGTCGTAGTCCTCGAATACCACGCCCTTGGCTCGCAGGTCTTGGGCCACAGCCTCGAACCGGTCCGCCGGCACCCGAAAGGCCAACGTCGTGTTTTGAGGCGCCGGGAATCCCGCACGCTCGTAGATGGAGACCATCGTGTCACTACCGGCCCAGAACCTTCCCTCGCGAGTGGGTCCGGTGGCTTCCTCCGGCTTCAGCCCCAGTACCTCGGTGTAAAATTTCTTCGCCCGATCGTAGTCATCCGCGCGAAGCACGCCGACAGCCATCATGTCTCCCAGACCGGCCACAACACTCACCTCGTTCTCTGTCTCTAGGGTTCGACTCAAAGTGCCCCAGCTCAGGGCCGGGCGCCCCAACTCAGGGCACAGGGTTGAGTGCCCGCTTCGGGTGGTGAGCTAAACGCTCTGCTGCGCGCGTCGTTGGCAGCTCGTGAAGCCACAGGCCAGCCGGGCCCTCGGGGGCCCGGCTGGCAGGACGAGCGGCTGTGAAGAATGGGTGTCCTAGTTGCTGCTCGTGCTGGTGGAGTCGGTGGCGGTAGAGGTGGAGGTTGAGTTAGCGTCGGCGGCGTGGCCGCCGCCCGGGCTACCACCTGGACCGCCACTTGGCTGGGTCTCGGTGCTGACGTACTTGAAGGACTTGTCGACGTACACCGTCGCCGCGGATCCGTCAGCCTTTACAACGTGTGCCTCGTATGCGGCGTGTCCGGTGGCGCTTGCGTCCGAGTCTGTCTCGACTCGGACGATCGTCGCATCGCTGCCGACTCTCGCGAGCGCGATCGCCTTCACTTGGGCGAGCGCGTCGCCGGTGAGAAGGGTTTCATCGCCGCGTTGATTACCCCACGGGTTGCTTGCGGTGGCACCGGCGGGGGCGGAGGGCTGGGTAGCCGCGTTTGCGCCGGTCGAGTCTGTGGAGGTCACAGCAGTTGACGTGTTAGTTGCCGACGTGACGGTGGAGGACGATCCGGTGGCCGCATAGGCAGCCGACCCGATCGCTAGGGTGAGGACGATGACGGCCACTAGAACCACCCATCTCCTTTTCAAAAAACCTTTCACGAGAGTTCTCCTTTCGTTGGACGCCGTGTCATCGGTTGCCCAATGAGTCCAGTATGCGAGGCTGAAAATGCGGCGCGATTAGCGTAGGGAGACGGTTCCTTAACCTAAGGCACGGGACGCGAGCGCGCCGAGACGGCCGAAACCGGCCGACACGAAGGGGTGGACTTCGGCGAAGATGGGCTAGAAAGTGCCTCTAGGCGTGCACACTCGTGCGGCCGCCATAACCCGCCGCGATAACCTAGGTGGCCAGTTCGGGGATGCGCCGGGCCAACTCTGGCCAGTCGTCGTCGACAGCCTTGCGAACGAGCTGAATGACTCCCGCAAAGACTTGAGCAGGCATCACCGTCTGCCAGATACGAGTCATGTTCTCGCGGTCATCCTGGCCCAACAGGGGGAAAATCCACGCGATGAATTCCGGAAAACGCTCCGAGGGGACCGTGCTGGCCATGAGGCCGAGCGCCTTGCCCTGGTCGGGCACCGAGACTCGTTCCCTGATGAGGCGGTACAAATGCGCGTCTTCCTTGGCCAGGTGAATGTCCAGATGGAACTTGAACGCGGCGGTAGCGCGAGCCGTCTCAAGCGAGTCGCGCGCGGAGACAGAGCTGTCCAAGGCGTCGAAAGCAGCATCAAGGCCGCGGTGGTCCATGATGTACGCCTCAGCAACCGACGGCGCCACGTTTTCCAAGAGGGGGAAAATAGCCAGTTCCTCGCCGTTGGCGTGCCACACCAGCACTTCATTGAAGAAACGGTATCGCTCGGTCGTCTCTGAGAGCCCCGACTTGTCGCGCGCGGAACCGAGCGCCGCGGCGTCGATGCCCGCCAAATCGCGCCGGAACGCGTTGTGGATCGCCGTTATGGCATCCATTGGACTCGCCATGATCCCAAGTGCTCCTTCCTTCTTATCAACGGAATCACCCGGTGCTGTACCCAGAAGGTTGGCTTCGTACGCCACTCGGCCCCTGCTCCGGTGGCTCGTCAGGAGCACTTGCGGCGGTAGCGACGGTCGTGAGCCCGCTTTCAGGCGTGGCCTGCTATCTCCCCTACGGCCTTGAAGAATGTGTAGCAGAAGACGCCGTCTAACTCGGTCGTCCTGTGGAGAGCTTGGATCCCAGAATCGAAAACCGCGGGCTCGATCATGCCGGCCTCGATCGCGGACTCCCGAACGCCCGCGATCATCGCGGTGAACGTCTTCTTGGTGAAGCCGTCCACGAGGTCGGGCCTACTCGAATCAACGTACACCATCCGTGGGGAAACGCGGACCGCGTCGAAACCCGCGTCGACCAGCATCGGGTAGAGTTGCCGCCCGATCAAAGCGTTGCCACCGGCCGCTCGCTGCAACTCGACCTGGCAGTGAATCGCTCTGTGCGCGGCGTCGCTGTCAGGGTGGAAGTAGGCCGAACCGTGGTCTCCCTCGATGACCGTGACCGTACCGCCGGGCCTGAGCAGCTTCGTGAGAACGGTCAGAGCCTCAACTGGCCGCGCGAGGTGCTCTAGAACGAAACAGACGAAGACGTGGTCGAAGGATTCGGGCCTGAAGGGCAAGGCGAAGATGTCGCCTTGCCGGAACTCTACATTGGTCACGCCCGCCGCGTCCGCCATAGCCTTGGCTTCTGCGACCGACTCTCTTGATACGTCGACGGAGACGATCCATGCGCCTGGGCTATTGCGGGCGAGGTTGACCGTTTGGGCGCCGATGCCGCAGCCCGCTTCGAGGACGATACTGCCCGCGGGATATGAGGTGTCCGAGTGGAGGAGATCCACCAACGTCCCGGCCTGATCCTGAAGGCGCACCATTTCCCGGGGGTCATAGCCGTGCACGTATTTGTCGTTCATCGTCTGTGATGCGCCGGCATCGCACTCGTCCTTCGACTCTCTAATCAGACTG
>JADGPI010000273.1 GCA_017882525.1 Thermoleophilia bacterium | reverse complement strand
CCGGCCCCGAGACGCCCACCACGGCAGGTGCGGGCCCGGCCTCGGAGGCCTTGGGGCCTGGTAGCCCGGCGCCGCACTTCCTCGAGACCCGCGAGCTGAGCAAGATCTTCCGGGTACGAGGGAGCGGTCGCGGCTGGGGCCGCGGGAAGAAGGTGGCGCTGCGCGCCGTTGACGGAGTGACGGTATGGGCAGATGCTCAGGGCACTCTAGGGCTGGTGGGAGAAAGTGGGAGCGGCAAGACCACGTTGGCCCGGGTCGTAGTGGGCCTCGAAACAGCGACCGGGGGTGAGGTGGCGCTCGAAGGCGTCCGACTGCCGGCCTCTGCCTCGCGCCGCGGACGGTCCGTGCTCCGTCGGATGCAGATGATATTCCAGAATCCTGACGCTTCTCTCAATCCCCGGCACACAGTTGGCGAAGCGGTCGCACGGCCGCTGCGGGTGTTGGGCCGGTTGGGCGGCCAAGCAGCTAGGGAAAGGGCCCTCGAGCTGCTGGCGGCCGCGCGTCTTCCTCCCAACTACTACCACCGCTACCCGAATGAACTGAGCGGCGGAGAGAAACAGCGAGTGGCCATCGCCCGCGCCTTCGCATCGGCGCCGGATCTCGTAGTGTGCGACGAGCCGATCTCCTCGCTTGATGTCTCGGTACAGGGCTCGCTCATGAACCTCCTCCTAGACCTGCAGGCCGAGCAGGGAACGTCCTATTTGTTCATCTCCCACGATTTGGCGGCGGTGCAACACCTCTCCGACCGGATCGCGGTGATGTACCTGGGCCATCTCATGGAGCTCGGTGAGGCGACGAAGGTGCTCAGCCCGCCGTACCACCCGTATACCGAGGCTTTGCTTTCCGCCATCCCAGTGCCGGACCCCCGGATCCATCAGGAGCCGATACGCCTCCGCGGCGGTGCCCCCACGACGGTCGATGTGCCCTCCGGGTGCCGGTTCCATCCCCGTTGCCCGCGTTATCTGGGGCCTGTATGCGAGGAAGTAGAGCCACCCTGGCGCCAAGGCGAGGGCGATCACTCCATCTACTGCCACATTCCTCTGGAAGAATTGGCCTGCGCCCAGGACTCCAGCTTCTGCCGCCACGGAGACGAGTGAGTGGCAGACATGGGACGGTTCATAGCACGACGTCTGGGCCTGGTGGTGCTGACCCTGGTGCTCTCAAGCATCCTCGTGTTCGGAGCCACTCAAGTGCTACCGGGCGACGTGGCCACCATGGTGCTCGGACGCGAGGCCACACAACAGGCCAAGGACAACCTCCGCCAGCAGTTGGGTCTCAACCGGCCGGTCGTGATCCAGTACGGCAGCTGGCTCACCGGTTTCGTCAAAGGCGACTGGGGGACCTCGATCAGCACCCAGGAAAGCGTGCGCCCCCTCGTGGTGGAACGTCTCCGCAACTCTGCGATGTTGGCGCTCGTGGCCTTTCTCATGTACGTACCGCTCGGTATCTTTCTGGGGGTGGTAGCCGCATGGCGACGAGACAGTTACCTGGACCAGGTGATCTCCGTGGGTTCGCTTGCGTTCATCGGACTCCCCGAGTTCGTCACCGCATTGCTCCTCATCGCGCTGTTCTCCCGAGTGCTGGGATGGTTGCCCGCGTCATCCTCGATCGCGCCGAACAGCTCGTTCGCCCAGGCCTTCCCGAGCCTCATACTGCCAGGCCTCACCGTCTCGCTCACCAGCCTCGCCTACGTCCTTCGGATGACTCGCTCGGAGACCGCGGAGGTGCTGCGCACCGATTACGTCCGTACCGCGTACCTCAAGGGACTCCGGCCGTCGCAGGTGCTCTTCGGCCACGTGCTCCGCAACTCGCTCCTTCCCACGGTGACCGTGGTGGCAGCAGGGGTAGGCTGGTTGATGGGCGGTCTGATCATCACCGAGTCGGTGTTCGGCTACCCAGGGCTGGGGCGGCTCGTGCTATTCGCTGTGCAGCGCAGAGACCTCCCTCTGCTCCAAGCTACGACGATGGTGATCGTGGCGATCTTCTGTTTGGCCAACCTCGGAGCGGACGTCATCTACGCGCTTCTCAACCCGAGGATCCGCTACCGCTAGAAGCCGGAAGGGATATGCCGGCCGCCGGCGCCACAGTCGCGAGCACCGGGCTGCCAGGACTCGCGCCCCGCCGCTACTCTCTCTCGGCGCGCCTTGCATCCCGATATCGCCGGATGAGAGCGTTCGTCGAGCTGTCGTGCTCGAGACCGGGCTCTTCCACTTCGGTCAGTTCGGGGATGATGCGGCCGGCAAGGGCCTTGCCTAGCTCCACGCCCCACTGATCGAACGAGTCGATCGCCCAGATGGCACCCTGCGTGAACACGCTGTGCTCATAGAGCGCAATCAGACTTCCGAGTGTTCTGGGAGTCAGCACGTCGGCGAGGATCACGTTGGTGGGATGGTTGCCCTCCACGACCCGGAATGGGATCTGGCCCGCACCGGCACCCAACGTCTTCAATTCGCTGACAGTCCTTCCGAACGCTAGAGCCTCGGCCTGTGCGAAGAGATTGGCCATGAGCAGGTCGTGGTGAAACTCAAGCGCGGAGAGCGGAGCGGCGAACCCGATGAGGTCGCAGGGCACCAACTTGGTGCCCTGATGCAGCAGCTGAAAGAAGGAATGCTGGCTGTCGGTGCCCGGCTCACCCCAGATGATGGGGCCGGTGTCGTAGCCGACGGGCCTTCCCTCGATATCCACGCGCTTGCCGTTGCTCTCCATCTGGAGCTGTTGGAGGTACGCGGGGAACCGGGCCAGTGCGCTCGAGTAAGGCAGGACGGCCTGCGTCTGCGCGCCGAAGAAGTTGTTGTACCAAACTGCCAGCAGGCCGAGGATCACCGGCATGTTGCGGTCGAGGGGCGCCGTGAGAAAATGCTCGTCCATAGCGCGGAACCCGGCGAGCATCGCGAAGAAGTTCTCGGGACCCACGGCGATCATGAGGGACAGACCGATGGCCGAGTCCATGGAGTAGCGACCACCGACCCAATCCCAGAATCCGAATGTGTTGCTCGAACCGATGCCGAACCGCTCGACCTCTGCCGCGTTGGTGGAGACCGCCACGAAGTGGCGGCCGACCGCGGCCTCGTCGCCGAGCGCACTCAGTAGCCATTGGCGCGCGGAGTAAGCGTTGGTCATGGTCTCCAGCGTGGTGAAGGTCTTCGACGAGACAACGAACAATGTCTCGGCGGGATCCAGATCGGCCGTCGCTTCGACAAGATCGGCACCGTCGATGTTGCTCACGAAACGCGTTTCGATCGAGCGATCGCTACAAGAGCGGAGCGCCAGGCAGGCCATCTCCGGGCCCAGGTAGGAGCCGCCGATGCCGATATTGATCACCGTTTTGACTCGCCTACCGGTGAAGCCCCTCCACTCCCCGCTCCGGACGCGGCCTGCAAGATCCGCCATCCTGTCGAGGACGGCATGCACATCCGGCACCACGTCGTGTCCGTCCACCAGAATGTGCGATCCGCGGGGGGCCCGCAGCGCCACGTGAAGTACCGCCCGGTCTTCAGAGACGTTGATCCTCTCCCCGCGGAACATGGCGTCTCGCCGCTCACCCACCCCCCGCTCGACGGCAAGCTGAACGAGCAGTCGCCTCGTCTCGTCGGTCATGCGGTTCTTGGAGTAATCGAGGTACAGCCCAGCCGCCTCGAGCACCATGCGATCTCCGCGCCCCGGGTCTTCGGCGAAAAGACCGCGCAGATGCAGCTCCCGCACACTCTCGAAGTGAGTCTGCAACGCCCGCCAAGTGGGAGTGTCGGTGAGTCGCGGGGTCACCGTCATCCTGGGCCCTCCCTCTCGTTTCGATGCTCGCCGTCCGCCGGCAGCATATACGGTCATCCGGCTCCTGTGAAGACGTATACCAGGCAGCAGTCCGGGGCCAAACCCGCCCCACACATCCAACGCTCGCTGGAGTTGCGGCCCGGACCATCAGCCGGCAAGGTTTTTGCCCTGGCATCGCGGGAACAAAGGAATGCAATCGAAGACCGGGGAGCGAGTCTACTCGAGCAAGGACGCGGCGTGGCAAGGTTTCGAGGTTCAAAGAACGCTTTTGGCGGGCCGGGCATCGCGCCTCGCTGGACGCAGGGCAACAAAGACGGCGTGGGCACCGCCTACTCGGGCGACAGCCGGGTTTGGTTCACGCTGTGGAACGGCTGCATGACCGAGGTCTTCTATCCCACCATCGACCGCGCGCAGATGCGAGACCTTCAGTACCTGGTGTCAGACGGCAGCACCTTCTTTCACGAAGAAAAGCGAGACCTCCGTTCGGTGACGGAACGGCTGCCGGGGGACGCGCTCGCGTATCGCATCACGAACACCGATCCCGCCGGCCGGTACACAATCGTGAAGGATCTCATCGCTGCGCCGCACCTTCCCTGCGTTCTGACGAAAACGCGGTTCGAAGGCGATGACCAGGCCCTCTCCCGCCTCCATCTGTACGCGCTGTGCGCTCCTCATCTGCAAGTAGGCGGCTGGGGCAACAACGCGTACGTAATTGAGGCCGATGGCCGGGCGCTGCTGGTAGCCGAGAAGGGCGGCGTTTGGCTGGCCCTGGGGGCGACGATCCCCTTCGCCCGCTGTTCGTGCGGATACGTGGGCGCGTCGGATGGCTGGACGGATTTAGCCGAGAATTACCAGATGGACTGGGAGTTCGACCAAGCACTCGACGGCAACGTGGCGCTCATCGGAGAACTAGCGCTGGAAGGTGCCAAGGAGTTCACCTTGGGGCTCGCTTTCGGCGACGGCATGCACGCCGCGGTGACGACCCTGCTGCAGTCCCTGAGCACGCCCTTCGGCGACCACGCTGCCCGATACGAAGAGCAGTGGCACCGGCCTTGTCGAAAGATGCTGCCCTTGCACGAAGTATCTGCCGACGAAGGCCGCCTCTACCACAGCAGCTACGATCTGCTGCTCGCACACGAAGACAAGATCTTCGCGGGGGCCTTCATCGCGTCCATGTCCATCCCCTGGGGAGAGGCCCGCGGCGACGAAGACACAGGCGGTTATCACCTGGTGTGGACCCGGGACATGATCAGCAGCGCCACCGGGTTGATGGCTGCCGGCCACACGGAGACCCCTCTGCGCGCCCTCATCTATCTCGCGGCCAGCCAGCGCGACGACGGCGGCTTTCCGCAGAACTTCTGGATCAACGGAGAACCGTACTGGAGCAGAGTCCAGCTCGATGAAGTCGCCTTCCCGATCCTTCTCGCCTGGCGCCTGCACGAAGAGAACGCCTTGGGGCAGTTCGATCCCTATCCGATGGTCCTTCGCGCGGCTGCGTACCTCATGCAAAACGGCCCCGCCACTCAACAGGAACGGTGGGAAGAGGCTTCCGGTTACTCTCCTTCCACACTCGCTTCGAACATCGCCGCGCTCGTCTGCGCAGCATGCCTTGCCCGGACCCGCGGCGACGTCTCCACTGCCGAGTTCCTGGAGGACTACGCGGATTTTCTCGAGTGCCATGTCGAGGATTGGACCGT
>JADGPI010000049.1 GCA_017882525.1 Thermoleophilia bacterium | reverse complement strand
GGACCACCTCGCTCCGGGAGCCACCTACACCCTCACCCTCGAAGCCTCCGGTTACCGACCCCTGAGCCAAGACGTGGCCCTTGAGGCCAGCCTCAGTCTGGGGCAGCTCTATCTGGAAAAAGCGTAAGCGTTAGAACGAAAGGGGTGTCTTTCTGATGGGACAGGTCGAGAGACTGACCAACAGCACCACCGGGGGCCCGGTGTTCGTGGATGTGAAGGACGGCAAGATCCTGCGCATCACCCCTATGGAGTTCGACGACACCGACGCTCCCTCTTGGAGCATCGAGGCGCGGGGCCGGACTTTCTCGCCGCCCAGGAAGACCACCGTGTCTCCGTGGACTGCGGCTCACAAGTCGGCGATCTACTCTTCGAAACGTATCCTCACTCCCCTCAAGCGAGTGGACTTCGACGCCAAGGGCGAGCGCAACTGCAAGAACCGGGGCGTCTCCGGTTACGAGCCCATCAGCTGGGACGAAGCGTTGGACACCGTGGCCGACGAGATCCTGCGTCTCAAGCGCGAGGTAGGTCCGGCCGCGATGCTGTCTACAACCGGATCGCACCACATGTGGGGGAACGTCGGCTATCGTCACAGCGCCTACTTCCGATTCATGAACCTGCTGGGCTTCACTTACGCGGAGCACAACCCCGACAGTTGGGAAGGTTGGCACTGGGGCGCCATGCACATGTGGGGGTACAGTCATCGTCTAGGCATCCCCGAGCAATACGACCTCCTGGAAGACGCTCTCAAGCACACCGAGATGATCATCTACTGGTCGGCGGACCCCGAAGCCACGTGCAACGGGGTGTACGGTGCTTTCGAGGGTACGGCGCGACGTCGCTGGCTCAAGGAGCTCGGCGTCAAGATGATCGTGATCGACCCCTATTTCAACCACACCGCTGCTCTTCTGGGCGATAAGTGGTTTTCTCCTCGCCTTGGCACCGACGTGGCCTTCGGCCTCGCCATCGCTTTCACGTGGCTCACCGAGGGCACCTACGACAAGGAGTACATCGCGGGCCGCACCACCGGTTTTGACGAATGGAAAGACTACGTCCTCGGCAAGACGGACGGCCAGCCGAAGACGCCCGAGTGGGCGGAGGGCGAATCGGGCATCCCCGCCCGGGACATCCGGGCTTTGGCTCGAGAATGGGCGGCGAAGAAGACTATGCTCGCAGCCGGCGGCCCCGGCGGCATGGGCGGCGCGTGCCGGGCCTCTTTCGGCAACGAATGGTCCCGGACGATGGTGGCTTTAGCTGCGATGCAGGGCCTCGGCAAGCCCGGCAGCAACATCTGGGGTACCACCTCTGGCGTGCCGGTAGACACGACCTTTCTCTTTCCCGGCTACGCCGAAGGCGGCATCTCCGGCGACGTGGACAACTCGGCCGCCGGCTTCCGATGGGTGAACCGCATGTTCCCGTACGGCGGCGCCACTCGGAACCCACACCATTCCACCGAGGGCCAGACCGTCCCACGCCTGCGCATCCCCGAAGCCATGCAACACGAGCACATCGAGTGGCGGGGGAAGGGTTTTTGCGGGTCCCACATCGAGAGCCAGTTCCAGAAATACGAATACCCCGCGCAGGGTTATCCCCACGTGCAGATGTATTACCGCTACGGCGGTTCTTTCTTCGGCACCATGACCGAGACCAACCGTTATGTGAACGCCTACCGCACCGACAAGGTCCCGTTCGTGGTCAACCAGGCGATCTGGATGGAGGGCGAGACCAAGTTCGCCGACATCATCCTGCCGGCGTGCACCAATTTCGAACGCGTGGATATCAGCGAGTTCGCCAACTGCTCGGGCTACATCTCGGACTCGTACCAGTATGCGAATCACCGGGTGATCACCCTTCAGAAGAAATGCATCGAGCCTCTGGGCGAGAGCAAGCCGGACTATGACATCTTCGTGGAACTCTCCAAGCGTCTGGGTATCTACGGACCGTTCACCATGGGTGGCAAGTCTGACTACGATTGGGTGAAGGACTACTTCCACGCCACCGACTTGCCCAAAAACATCAGCTGGGAAGAGTTCGAGAAGAAGGGCTACTACGTGGTGCCCTCACCTAAAGACCGCAAGTCTACGCCGGCACTGCGTTGGTTCGCCGAAGGTCGCGAGAAAGACACCCCCGACTGGGGACCGGCTCCGTGGGATCAGATCAAGGGCAAAGGTCTACAGACGATGAGCGGCAAGATCGAGTTCGTCGCATCGAGCCTTCAACGCCTCGAAAAGACCGGCACGATCGACCCCGAGCGTCCGGCGATGGGCCCGCAGCACATCGACTCCTGGGAAGGCCACCACACCAAGGAGCTCTACGGCAAATATCCGCTCCAGATGGTCTCCCCGCATCCGAAGTTCAGCTTCCACACGATGGGCGACTCCAAGGACAGTTGGACCGACGAGATCAAAGACCACCGGGTGCTGAAAGAAGATGGCTGGTACTACTGGATCATGCGCGTGAACTCCAAGGATGCCTCCGCTCGGGACATCGCAGAGGGCGACCTCATTCGAGCTTTCAACGACCGCGGATCGGTGATCCTGGCGGCGCAGGTGACCGAGCGTGTCCCCCCGGGCACGGTGCACTCGTACGAGTCGTGCGCCGAGTACGACCCGCTGGGCGCTCCCGGCGAGTCTCCGGACCGAGGTGGGTGCGTGAACATCCTCACCAACAAGCGGTTCGTCACCCCGACATCAACCGGCATGGCCAACAATTCCTGCCTCATCCAGGTAGAGAGATGGACTGGTGGCCGGTAGAGACGCGACGACCTGGGAATGCGATTGTGCTTGGGGAAGGTGACATGTTGAAATCTGATGCCGTGATATTGAGCGCCTGTCGCACCCCGACCGGTCGCTTCATGGGAACCCTCGGCGAGATACCCGCGGTGAAGTTGGGGGGGATCGGCATCGCTGAGGCGATGAGGCGCGCCGGCGTGGGGCCGGAGGACGTGGACGAAGCCATCCTCGGTAACGTCCTCCAGGGAGGGCAAGGTCAGAATCCGGCCCGCCAAGCTGCTTTGTTGGGCGGCCTTCCCGAAACCGTGCCGGCGATGACCATCAACAAGCTGTGCGGCTCCGGCATGAAGTCGGTGCATCTCGCAGCCCAAGCGGTCCTCCTGGGAGACGCGGACGTGGTGGTGGCAGGTGGGATCGAGAACATGACTCTCTCGCCCTATCTACTCGCGCGGGCACGGACGGGATACCGCCTCGGTGATGGCCTCCTGGAAGACAGCCTACTTCGCGACGGCCTCAACTGCGCCATGAACGGCTACCACATGGGAGTGACCGCAGAGAACGTTGCCGAGCGCTACGGGGTGACCCGCGAGGAGCAGGACCGTTATGCCGCGGAGAGCCAGCGGCGGGCGGGGGTCGCGATCGCCTCCGGCGTTTTTATGGATGAGATCGTCCCGGTAGAAATACCTCAGAAGAAAGGCGACCCGCTGCTGTTCGACACCGACGAGCACGTCCGGCCGGATACCACCTTCGAGTCGTTGTGCAAGCTGAAACCGGCTTTCAAAGAGGGCGGTACCGTCACGGCCGGCAATGCGTCCGGCATCAACGATTGCGGTGTCGCGTTGGTGATCGCGTCGCGCAAGTTTGCGGACAGCCGAGGACTCAAACCCCTTGCCAGCATAGTCGCCTACGCGTCAGCCGCGCTGGATCCCAAGATCATGGGCATGGGCCCGTATCACGCCACGATCAAGATCCTGGGACTCTCTGGAATGAGCTTGGAGCAGATGGACGTCATCGAGGCTAACGAAGCCTTCGCCTCGCAGGTGCTCGCCGTAAGCAGAGAGCTTGGCCTGGACCAGGCAAAGACAAACATCTACGGCGGAGCCATCGCTCTGGGGCACCCGGTCGGGGCGTCCGGAGCGCGCATCCTCACCACACTGGTACACGCGCTGAGAAGAAAAGACGGCACCTACGGCCTGGCCACCATGTGCATCGGCGGCGGCCAGGGTATCGCGACCATCATCAAGGCCGAGTGACCGGTGCCCGCGGGTTCAGCTCCGCAGGCACTCGATAAGAAAGGAGGTGAGGCGCATCTTCGGCAACCGAGGGCAATGCGCGGACGCGCCTCTCCCTATCTGGACGAAAACGGTCGAATGGGTGATCCGCGCCGGCGTGTCGACCATTCCCAGCCTTGCTTTCCGGAATTGGAATTCCTATTATTGGTCCAGGATCGACCCGCGGAAGGGTGGCTGTATCAAGGCGAAAGGAGGGACGCCGCGGGCTGACGGCTAAGAAGGGCGTCACATGCCGACCAAGTGGGCTACCCCGTCACGGGGTGTCAAGAGACGCAGCGTTCACTAAGAAGGAGGGGCAACATGCCCGAGAGTCCAGATGCAACGCGCCACAACAACGACGAATCCGGCCTCCTCAAAGGCAAGTCCGTCAGCCGTCGCGAGTTTCTGAAGATCGCCGGCATCGCCGGTGCGACTGTGGGGATGGGCGCAGGTCTCGGCGGCTTGGTCGCCGCCTGCGGGGGCACCACGACCGCAACCACTGCGGCGACCACCGCCACCACTTCCGGGCCGGCCACGACAGCCGGTGCTGGCACAACAGTCAGTTCCGGCGCCACCACCGGCCGCGAGATCAAACTGGGGTTCGTGACCCCGCTCACCGGTGGCCTAGCCTCGTTCGGTATCCCCGACAAGTACTGCGTGGACCGTTGGAAACAAGCCATCGGCACCGGCATGGTCCTCGGTGACGGCCAGAACCACCCGATCAGCGTCACTGTGTCCGACAGCCAATCGGACTCCAACCGGGCGGCCCAGGTGGCCGGCGACCTCATCAACAATACTAAGGTAGACATGATGATGGTGGCATCGACTCCCGATACGGTCACCCCGGTCGTAGAACAGTGCGAAGCCAACGGCACGCCTGTGGTCTCCACCGACTGCCCGTGGCAGACCTACCTCGGTCAGAACAAAGAGTACAAGTGGTCTTACCACGTCTTCTTCGGGGCTGAGGACTGGATCGGGGAGAACTGGGCTATCTTCGAGAAGCTCACGACCAACAAGTCGGTGGGTGCGATGTTCGACAACACTGCCGACGGCAACTTCTTCAGCTCTGTGGTCCCAGCTTACCTGACCGGCAAGGGCTACAAGGTTACGGACCCAGGTCGGTTCCAGCCGGGTACTGAAGACTTCACCAAACAGATCACGGCCTTCAAGAGCGCCGGCTGCGAGCTGATCACCGGCAACATGATTCCGCCGGACTTCACCAACTTCTGGAAGCAGGCCGCCCAGCAGGGTCTCAGCGTCAAGGGATGCATGGTCGGCAAGGCCATCCTGTTCCCACAATCGGTGGAAGCCCTTAGCACGATCGGCAACGGACTGCTCACCGAGCTGTGGTGGCATCGCACCTTCCCATTCAAGTCGTCGCTCTCCGGCGAGACCTGCGCCCAGCTTGCGGAGGACTTCGAGGCAAAGTCCGGCCAGCAACAAACGGCTCCTCTCCTTCACTACGTCATCGGCGAGATGGCCATCTGGTCGCTCAAGAACGCCAAGGATCCCACGAGCAAGGACTCCATCATCCAGACGGCCGCATCCATGAAGTTCGATTCCATCGTGGGTTCGATCGACTTCACTGCGCCGATCATTGCCGCGACCGGCACTGGTCCCGCCGACTGGCCTGTTGGCCCGGGGCACAAGACCAAGAACGTGTATGACCATGGTCTGGGCGGTGCCCAGTGGCTCATGAAGGGTGGCAAGTTCACGTTCGACGAGGTACCGGTGGACAACTATGCCGCTCCTTACCTGACAGCAGACCTGCTTACCGCTCCGCTGCCGTTGCCTATCAAGTAGAGAGGCCAACTCGCTTTCGCGGCATAGGGTCGCGGGGGTCAGACAGTGAGGCACGCGCTGCCGGGCGAGCTTTGATGCTCGCCCGGCAGCGTTCTTTTCGGAGCGGGCCGGAGTCAGACTCCGAGGCAAAGTAAGCCGGCTATGTCTTGCGCCGCGGCGGGTACTTCACATCCCAGAGGAAGAGCCCCTGCGCGGGAGCGGAGCGCCCGGCGTCAGAGCGAGAAGCGCCGGCAAGCAACGGGCCGATGCAGCCCACCTCGCGCTTACCCTGCCCGATCTCCACCATCGCGCCTACCAGCGCGCGCACCATGTGGCGGAGAAAGGTCTCCGCCTCTATCTCCATCCTCCAGATACCAGCTTGGTTGCCTCTCCCAGAGTCCCGCTTCCAGCTGCAGTCAACGACCCGCCTCTGGAAGAAAGTGTGCTTGGTGATCGTAGGGGTGAACGCGGTGAAATCGTGGCGGCCTCGCACTAGAAGCGCGGCTTCTTGCATAGCCGCCGTATTCAACGGTCCGGACACGCGCCAGCAGTAGGGCGCCCAGAACGGCGGCACTACCGGGCCCACGCACAGAAAATAGCGGTAGGTCCGGCTCAGAGCATCTCTCCTCGCGTCGAAGTCCGGTGCTGCGCGAGAGAGACGCATCACGCTGATCCCCTGGGGAGTGAGGGCGTTGATCGACGCCGCGAGCCGCCGCGGCTCGATCCTCCCGGGCAGGGCAAGACTCACTACCTGCCGCCGCGCGTGTACGCCGGCGTCCGTGCGGCCGGCCACCCTCAGGCCGGGCGAATGGCCGATCGCGACTCTAAGAGCGGTCTCCAGGCTACCCTCCACCGTGGCGAGCCCGTCCTGTTTGGCCCAACCATGAAGACCGGTCCCGTCGTACTGCAATTCCATGCGGTATGTACGCTCTGCGGCCGTCTTCACCTCCGCCTGCGTCGCGAAAACCCCGCGTCCGCCGCGATCATCCTGCGACCATAAACGAAGTGCCGGGACTCTTTTCCTAGTCCCGGCACCTTATGACTGTCTTGTTCGCCTCTCCCGGCTGCGACGCTCGGAGCGAGGCGTACGCGCTCCTCGCTATACCAGCTCCAGGTAGACCATTTCCGCCGCGTCGCCGAGCCGCGTCCCCAGATGAGTTATCCGGGTGTAGCCCCCGGCCCGATCCGCGTACTTTGGACCGATGTCGTTGCACAGCTTGTATGAGATCTGCTTGTTGCGCAGCATGCTGATGATTGTGCGCCTCGAGTGCAGGTCGCCGGCCTTGCCCATGGTGATGGCCTTCTCTACAAGCGGCCGCACTTCCTTGGCCCTGGCCTCCGTCGTCTTGATGCGTCCATGCTCAAGCACAGAGCAGGCAAGATTCGCCAGCATCTGCCGGCGATGGCTCGGCTGGATACCGAACCGCCTTCCTTTTCTCTGGTGCCTCACCCTATTCTCCTCTAAGCTTCAGGTTGTTCTTGGCCAGGCGCTCGCGCACCTCTTCTATGCTCTTCCTGCCGAAATTCGGGATGTTCATCAGTTCGGCTTCCGAGCGAGCGATCAGGTCGCCCACGGTCTCGACGCCTTCACGCTTGAGGCAGTTGTACGAACGGACGCCCAGCTCAAGTTCCTCGATCGGCATGTCGTCATACCCGGACCCCTTGCCCGCGGCCAAGTCGTCCGCAGCAGCGTAGGCGCCGAGCGCGTAGTCGTCGTCAGGGTCGGATTCGTCGGTGAAGATGAGAAGGTCTTCCCGCAACACGGTGGCAGCCTTAGCGACCGCAGCCCGGGGCTCGATAGCTCCGTTGGTCTGTACATCCAGGATCAGTTTGTCGAAATCCGTACGTTGACCGACCCGCGCCGCTTCCACGCTGTAAGCCACACGGACCACCGGCGAGAAGATGGAGTCGATAGGAATGACCCCCAGAACGGTCTCCAGTGACTTGTTGTCGTCCGCCGACACATACCCGCGGCCCCGGCGAATGGTCAGCTCCATCTCGAGCCTGCCCCCATCTTCCAAAGTGGCTATGTACGCCATCGGGTCCATGGTCTCGAGGGTTGCGGGAAACCGGATGTCGCCGGCCGTGACAACACCGGGACCATCTTTTACCAGCTCGACTTCGAGATCGTCCGCCTCGCCATGGATGAGAAAAACGAGCTTCTTGAGATTCAGGACGATGTCGGTCACGTCTTCCTTGACATGCGGCACCGTCGAGAACTCGTGCTCGACCCCGGTGATCTTCACCGCTGAGATCGCAGCCCCCTCCAGCGAGGAAAGCAGCACCCGACGGAGGGAATTGCCGAAGGTGTACCCGAAACCGCGAGCCAGCGGCTCAACCACGAAACGGCCGTGATTCTCCTTAACCGCTTCATAAGTGATCTTTGGGGTTGCAAAATCTAGCAATCGGCCCTCCTATCTCTACGCGCTGTGGCGCTTATGTCTGCCCAAGGTCACGTCTCCCGCCGACTACTTCGAATAGAGCTCGACGATGAGCTGTTCCTGGACAGGGATGTCGATGTCCGTCCGTTCGGGCAGGCGCAATACCTTCCCAAGCATGTTGTCATGGTCTGCCTGCAGCCACGCCGGAACCGACGCTGTAAGGTCGGTGGCATTCTCTACCACGGCCTTCAGGCCTTCGCTGTCCAGGACGGCCACCACCAGGTCTTCAGGCTTCACCCGATACGAGGGGATGTTCACCCGACGGCCGTTCACCGTGAAGTGGCCGTGACGGATCAATTGCCGGGATTGGCGGCGGGAGGCCCCGAAGCCCAAACGGTAGACCACGTTGTCGAGCCGCAACTCGAGGAGGCGCAACAGGTTCTCTCCGGTGATCCCGGGCTGCCTGCTCGCCGCCTTGTAGTAGTTGCTGAACTGCGCTTCTAGGACGCCGTAGTAGCGACGTGCTTTCTGCTTCTCACGCAGCTGCGTGAGGTATTCAGACTGCTTGCGCCGGCGACCACGGCCATGGTCACCCGGGGGATACGCGCGCCGGTCCACCCCGCACTTGTCGGTGAGGCACCGTTCGCCTTTCAGGAAGAGCTTCTCGCCCTCCCTGCGGCACTGTTTACACTGAGGAGATGTATCTCTCGCCATTCTCGCTACTCCGACTAGACCCGACGCCGCTTCTTAGGACGGCAACCGTTATGAGGGATAGGGGTGACGTCCTTGACGCTGGTCACGTCCAGACCGGTAGCCTGCAAGGATCGGATGGCCGTCTCGCGACCGCTGCCCGGCCCTTTGACGTAACAATCCACTTTCTGAAGCCCGTGCTCCATGCCCGCACGTGCCGCCTTTTCCGCGGTCACCTGAGCCGCGAAGGGGGTTGACTTACGCGAGCCTTTGAACCCCGCGGACCCTGCACTCGCCCAGGCGATGACGTTGCCCTCTTTGTCGGTGAGGGTCACCAGGGTGTTGTTGAACGATGTCTTGATGTAGGCGTTGCCTACGGCGATGCTCTTGCGCACCTTCCGGCGCCGGCCACGCGGGCCACCGGTTGTTGGGCGTTTGGCTTTCGGCATATCCTCTAGTCTCCGTCTCTAGAAATCCTCGCGAGACCGCCTACCCGGCTAGACCCGCACCTTCTTCTTAACGCCCACTGTCGGTTTGTGCCCCTTCCGAACCCGCGCATTGGTTTTGGTGCGCTGGCCGTGAACCGGCATCCCCCGCCGGTGTCTGATGCCCCGGTAGCAGCCGATCTCCATCAGCCGCTTGATGTTCTGGCTACGATCCCGCCGCAAGTCTCCCTCGACGAGCACGTTGTCCTCGATGTAACTGCGCAGACGGATCTCTTCGTCTTCTGTGAGGTCTTTTACATGGGTATCAAGATTGATACCAACGGCGTCCAGGATCTTCCCAGACATAGACCGGCCGATCCCGTACACATAGGTCAAACCGATCTCGATCCGTTTCTCCCGGGGGAGAGTGACACCAGCGATACGCGCCATACGCTACTCCTGCCTAGCCTTGCCGCTGTTTATGGCGGGGGTTCTGGCAGATGACCAGCACCACGCCCCTGCGCCGCACTATCTTGCATTTCTCGCACATCGGTTTGACCGACGCTCTAACCTTCATGCCCCCAGCCTTTCTATTTGAAGCGGTACGTTATGCGTCCGCGAGTCAAGTCGTAGGGTGACAATTCCACTTTGACCCGGTCGCCCGGAAGGATACGGATGTAGTTCATGCGCATCTTGCCGGAGATATGAGCCAAGATCTCGAGGTCGTTGTCCAGCTTCACCCGGAACATGGTGTTTGGCAAAGCCTCAAGCACTTCGCCTTCGAGCTCTATCGCTTCTTCTTTAGGAGACACTGCCCTCCGCTCTCGGTTCCGGGCCAAAATACCGGCCGGTTATTCTATCACACGCTCTCATGTCGCCTGGGAGGGGACGACTTCCGACAAGGTAAGGATGCGGGGACCCCGCTTGGTGATGGCCACCGTATGCTCGAAATGAGCGGAGAGGCTCCGATCTTTCGTGTAGACGGCCCAGCCATCCTCTCCTTCCTCAACGTCGTACGCGCCGACGTTCACCATAGGCTCGATGGCGATCACCACTCCTTCGCGCAACTCGGGGCCTTGTCCTGCCGGCCCGAAGTTGGGCACCTGCGGATCCTCGTGCATGCTTCGACCGACCCCATGGCCCACCATCGCTTTGACGACCGAGTATCCGTGGGCCTCCACGTGCCCTTGCACCGCGTGCGAGATGTCGCCCACATGGTTGCCGACCACACATTGGTCGATTGCCTTGTAGAGCGACTCCTCAGTCACCCTGAGCAACTCCTGTGCCTCCGGCGAGATATCACCCACAGGCACGGTTATCGCAGCGTCCGCCACGTAGCCCTCCAGCGTGACACCAACGTCGATACCGAGGATATCGCCGTTCTCAAGACGGACCGCCCCGGGGATCCCATGTACCACCATCGCATTGGGCGATGCGCATATCGATCCGGGGAACCCGTGGTAGCCCTTGAAGGTGGGAACCCCCCGTTTCGAACGTATGAACTTCTCCGCCAATCTATCCAACTCTCCCGTGGTGATGCCGGGCCT
>JADGPI010000272.1 GCA_017882525.1 Thermoleophilia bacterium | reverse complement strand
TGGGGCTGATACTGCTGGTGTTAGCGGGCGGCGGCGGATCGTACTTGTGGTTTCGCAGCCAGGTGCACGCTTCCAACAAGCGCGTCGACCCGGCGGTCAAGCAGGTGCTCGGCACCGTGCCGCCCAGCACCGTTGTCTCCGTCTCCGTCGCGGTCCCGGCGTCGCCCAGCGCCATGAACATTCTGGTTCTCGGCACCGACAAGCGGCAGAACATCGCAGAAGACTACGGCCGCTCCGACACCTTGATGGTCGTGCACATCGACCCGGGTCAAGATTACCTGTCCATCCTCTCTCTTCCTCGCGACCTCCGAGTGGACGTCCCAGGCCATGGCCTGCAGAAGATCAACGCGGCTTACGCCTACGGCGGCGCGGCGCTGACCATCAAGACTGTGGCGCAACTGACTGGGGTGGCGATAGACCATTTCGTTGAGGTCGATTTCAATGCCTTCAAGGACATCACGGACTCGCTGGGCGGGGTCTACGTGGACGTCGATCGTCGTTATTACAACGATAATCCCACCTGGGAACTGATCAAGCTGGCGCCGGGATACCAGCTCCTAAAGGGCGATAATGCGCTGGACTACGTGCGCTATCGCCACGACTTGAACATGGACTTCGGGCGGATGGAGCGACAACAGCGGTTCCTGGCTGCCGCCCGCGAGCAGGCGATGGGGTGGAACCTTCCCTTCAAGCTCCCTGGCCTGGTCAGTGCCCTTTTCAAGAATATCAGTACGGATCTCGGGGCCAACGACGTCCTCAAGCTCGCGTACTGGGGAGTCAAACTGAATGGTGACCGCATCCGTCAGGTGAGTCTTATCGGGACGCCCGAGCAGATCGGGAGCGGCTCCTACGTCGTTGCGACGAACGCGGAGCTCGGCGACGCGGTGACCAAGTTGCTCACCCCGCCGTCTGCGTCCGGGCAGCAGGCCTCGAGCTCGAGCGGGACGACTCAAGGCGGAGTCACGCAGGGCGACATCATCCCGGGTGAGGCTCCTGGTTCTTCCTCGACGACTACCACGGTTCCGACGAAGGTCGATCTGAGCACGGCGACGCTCGATATCCTCAACGGCATGGGCGTCACGGACTATGGGGCGGCCACCTCGGATTGGTTCAAGAGCCTGGGCGCGACAGTGAACAGTGTCGGCACCGCCGACCACTCTCCGCGCAATACGACCACCGTGCTCTACCCGACCGGACAATCCGCGGCTGCGCATCTGGTCGGCCAGGCGGTGCAGGCCGACTCGGTGACTCGGAGCAGCTCGGTCAGCCGGATCACCGTCACCCTGGGCACCGGCTTTCGGCTACCCGCCGCCTATCAGCCTCCCGTCAGCGCCGAGACCATTCCCAACAGCAGCGAATGGAAGGCACTGGCGACTATGATCTCGTTCAAGTTGCAGGGACCGGGCTACTTGCCCGACGGCTACAAGTACATTGACAGGATGCCCCCTACCGGTGGCACGTACGATATCCAAGTGGGTGGGGGCACCAAGCCCGCGCTCAAGATGATCTACCAGCTTCAGATTCACGGGTCGGAGACCGACCAGTACATGGGCATCACAGAGACCACCTGGACGTCGGCGCCTGCCGCGAGCGGAGGGCAGGAAGTCCAGCACAACGGGGTCATCTTCACCATTGTGGGCACGACGCAAAAAGTGGACCACATCTGGTGGAAGAAGGGCGGCACCCTCTACTGGGTGTCCAACACGCTCTCGTACTACTTGAGCAAGCAGGAGATGCTCAAGGTGGCCGAGTCCATGATCGACATCCCGCAACCGTGACGGCGTCGTAGTGACTATAGGTAACTCGTGAGGGATGTCCGCCGGTGAGGGTGCTCCTTAGCCCCCGCGTTCGACTTCTAGACTCCAGAACCGCTACGACCCTGGGCATGGCGCTGGCGGAGACAGACGGGTCGGAGCCTGCCTTGGTGTCGCTGGCGGCAGCGGGGGTCCGCGATCTCGGTCGGACTCTGAGCGCCGCGGAAGTCTACGCCGTGCGCAAAGCGCTTCTCGGGTCCGATCCGGGCGAGGCTGTCGCTGCGAGCATGTCCAGGGATGTTATCGTAGGATATGTGTGCGCTGGATCTCCGGTGGGGTGGGGCTCCGTGGGCGCTCCGGGCACGGACACGGGCGACGGTAGAGTCGCGGCCGGGACACGCGTGATGATGGCAGTTACGGATCACGCGAATCTGACATGGCGCTCACCGCTCGCCGGGCCCAACGACGATAGGTTAGGGCTTCGGTTTCCAGTCATGACCGGCGTGTATGCTCCGGATGTGGTGGCGGAGCGGCTGGGAGGTGTCCCCGGTGTGGTCGTTTCCAGCGGCGTGGTGGCCGGGGTCGGCGACGATGCCCGTCTCACTGGGTTCGAGATGAAGATGGTGGCCGCTCGCGGCTTCGAGGCGGCCAGTTCGGAGTTGGTGCCAGTGGCCATCCTTGCCGCCCATCTGGGCTGGCGGGTGGCGGCGGCGGTGATCGTGGGTCGACATGAGGAAGGGGACGGATTGTGACTGAATACGACGTCAAAGATAAGGGTCTTGCCGCTGAGGGCGTCCTCAGGATCGAGTGGGCGGCCATGGAAATGCCGGTTCTTGCACTCATCCAGAAGCGGTTTGAGAAAGAAAAGCCACTGAAAGGGGTGCGGATCGGCGCCTGTCTTCACGTGACGAGCGAGACCGCCAGCCTCATGCGGACATTGGCCGCCGGAGGGGCTGAGGTCGCGCTATGCGCCTCCAATCCGCTATCCACGCAGGACGACGTGGCCGCCGCGCTGGTCTTCGAGTACGGCCTTCCTACGTACGGCATCAAGGGCGAAGATCGCGACACGTACTACAGGCACATGCAGAGCGTCATCGATTTTCGCCCCCAGATCACCATGGACGACGGCGCCGATGTCGTGGGGATGCTTCATACCGAGCGTAAGGATGCGGTAGCGGGCGTCATCGGCGGCACTGAGGAGACGACCACCGGGGTCATCAGGCTCAAGTCGATGGAAAAAGATGGGGTGCTCCTGTACCCGATCGTGGCCGTGAACGAGGCGCTGACCAAGCACCTCTTCGACAACCGGTACGGCACCGGCCAGTCCACCCTCGATGGCATCATCCGGGCCACCAACCGGCTCATCGCAGGGAAGATCGTGGTCGTGGTGGGCTACGGCTGGTGCGGGCGCGGCTTTGCGATGCGCGCTAAAGGTCATGGGGCCGATGTCGTTGTGCTGGAGGTCGACCCGCTGCGGGCTCTCGAGGCCGTGATGGACGGGTTCCGGGTGATGCCGATGGCAGAGGCAGCCCCGATCGGGGACATCTTCGTTACCGCCACAGGCGATATCCACGTGATCCGCGGCGAGCATTTCGAGGTCATGAAGGATGGTGCGATCGTCGCCAACACCGGGCACTTCAACGTGGAGATCGATATCCCGGCCCTGCAAGCCATGGCGACCGCTACTCGCCGGGTCCGTGAGTTCGTCGACGAGTTCTCGTTGCCGAACGGGCGGAACGTATACCTGTTGGGCGAAGGCCGCTTGATCAACCTGGCAGCCGCGGAGGGTCATCCTTCCAGCGTGATGGACATGAGCTTCGCCAACCAAGCCTTGTCGGCGGAATACATGGTCAAGAATGCGGACAAGCTGGAGAAGAAAGTCTACGTCGTGCCCGAGGACATCGACGCGGAGATCGCGCGGCTCAAGTTGGCCGCTCTTGGCGCGGGCATCGATGTACTGACCCCTGAGCAGGTGCAGTACCTGTCCAGTTGGAACATGGGGACCTAAGCAGGCATGGGCGACAGGGATGCCGGCGAGGACCGGCGGACGGACCCGGATCCGCGTTCTTGGGCCGGGAGCATCCGGACGATAGAGTGGCGCGACGGGGTGGTAGTGATGATCGACCAGCGCCGCCTGCCTTTGGAAGAGGTGTACGTGACCTGTCGCACGTGGCAGGAGCTCGCTGATTCCATCTGCAACATGACCGTGCGGGGGGCGCCGGCTCTGGGCGTCGCGGCCGCCATGGGCATGGCCCTGGCGGCGCGTACGGCACTGGCCGCGGCCGGGTCCGACCCGACCCGATTCCGGGCTTCGCTCCAAGATGCGACGAAGGGCTTATTCGCAACCCGCCCCACAGCCTATAACCTTCCCTGGGCGCTCCGGGAGATGGAGGCTGTCTGGAAGAGGGATGATCTGGCCCCGAGTGAGGTTGCCGCAGGTATGGAACGGCTGGCTTTGAAGACGTACGAAGACGATCTGGCCTCGTGTAGGACCATCGGCGAGAACGGTGCGGAGCTCATACGGGGCGAGAGCCCGGTGATCCTCACCCACTGCAACGCAGGCGCCCTGGCGACTGCCGGATATGGGACGGCGCTCGGAGTGGTCCGGTCGGTGTTCGCGAGGAATCCCCGCTTGCACGTTCTGGTCGATGAGACACGGCCGTTGCTCCAGGGGGCGAGGCTCACGGCCTGGGAGCTTACACGCGAGGGGATCTCGATGGAGCTCATCACCGACAACATGGCGGGCTACTTCATGAGGAAGGGCGTCATCACACATGCCGTGGTCGGCGCTGACAGGATCACTGCAAACGGCGATGTGGCCAACAAGGTCGGCACATACGGGGTGTCGGTACTGGCGCGGGAGCACGGCATCCCGTTTATCGTGGCGGCCCCGTTCTCCACAGTGGACTTGTCGCTGCATGATGGGGATGACATCCCCATCGAGGAGCGCGATGCCTCCGAAGTCACCGGCTACCGGAGCGAGCGATGGGCGCCCTATGGGGTGCGAGTGCGTAACCCGGCGTTCGACGTGACGCCGGCCGGCAACGTCAGCGCCATCGTCACGGAGAGGGGAGTCGCCCGAGCTCCGTACGAGAATAGCCTTCGAGAGTTGGGGGCACGCAGGTAAGGACCGTCCAGACGCAAGAGGAAGGAAGAGCAATGAGGGTCATGATAATGGCTGCCGGCAAGGGGACCAGATTGCGTCCTCTTACGGATCTCGTTCCCAAGCCGATGGCTCCCATCGTGAACCGCCCGGCGCTCCACCACATCTTGCGACTGCTGTCGCGTCACGGTCTCCGCGAGGTCATCATCAATCTTCATCACCTCCCTGAGGCCGTCACGTCGTACGTCGGCGACGGGTCCTGGCTGGGCATGGAGATCTCCTATTCCCGGGAGCCGGAGCTGCTTGGCACTGCCGGCGGAGTCAAGAACAACGAGAGCTTCCTGGGCGGTGACACGTTCCTGGTCATGAGTGGGGACTCTCTCACCGACATCGACCTTACCGGGCTGGTCGCGGCTCACCGCCGCAATGGTTCTATCGCCACTCTCGCCGTGAAAGAGGTGGTCGATCCTAGTCTCTACGGGGTCGTAGTGCTCGATGACGACAACCGGGTGGTGGGCTTCCAAGAGAAGCCGACGCTCGAAGAGGCGCGCTCACGCCTATGTAACTGCGGGATCTATGTCTTAGAGCCGGAGATCTTCGAATACATTCCAGGAGGCCGTTTCGACGATTTCGGCAGTCGCCTTTTCCCCGACCTGCTTTCCGCGGGCGTTCCCTTTCACGCGGAGCCCATCGGAGCCTACTGGAGCGACGTGGGGAATCTCGGCGAGTATGTGCGCGGCAACTTCGACGCTCTTCTCGGCAAGGTGGACGTGGAGATGCCCGGCAAAGAGGTCCGGCCTGGGATATGGATAGGCGAGTCGGTGCAGATGGCAGATACCGCCAGACTCGAGCCGCCGCTTGCCATCGGTCGGGACTGCGTGATTGGCGAGGGCGCCGTGCTGGAAGGGCCCACAGTCATCGGTAACGGTAGCGTGTTGGGCGCGCACTCGCACGTTTTCAGGGCGGTCGTGCTTCCGCACTCCGAGGTGCCCGCCGCCTCTGTAGTAGTCGACGGAGTCGTGGGGCACAAGCTGGCCCCCACCGGCCGTGAGGCCTGACCCAACCGGCGCCACACTCGTGGGGAGCGCCGTCCGTTGGTGCCGCGGGACGGTTCTTGAGCCTGTATTTTCGGTTCTCTTTCCTCCACGGTGCGTGGGGTGCCATGATTTCGAGACCCATCTGTGCAGCAGTTGTCGAGGCGACCTGGTCCCCGTCGGGCCTGGAAGCTGTCCCCGCTGTGGGGAGCCTGGACCGCGGCCTATCTTGGCCGGCCGCTGCTCGCAGTGCATGGGTAGGACCGTGAGCTTCGCGGGAGCACGGAGCGCGTTCCGCCATCAGTCCGTGGCGCGGCAAATGGTGGCTGAGTTCAAATTCGGAGGTCAGCCCGTGCTTGGGCGAGTGATGGCGGAGCTTGCGGGCCCCACTTTTCGCGATTACGTGGCCGGGCTGGGAGCGCCGGGCAGCGTCCTCGTCACCTGGGTGCCGGCCCATCGTTCGGTCGAGAGGGAACGGGGCTACAACCAAGCGGCGGTCTTGGCCCGGGCTCTAGCCAACGAGGCGGGTGGTCTCCCTGTCGCGGCGATTGCGAGGAAGGTGGCGTCGACGCGCCATCAGCAGCGCCTTGACCGGGCTGGGAGGCAGGCCAACCTACAGGGCGCGTTCAGAATATGTGACACCTTCCGTTTCCCGGTCGGGATCGAGACTCTCGTTCTCGTGGATGACGTCTATACCACCGGTGCGACATCCTGCGAGGTGTCGTCTGTGCTCGCAGAGGGAACGGGACTACCTGTTCGCGTGTTCACGTTTTCCCGGGCCTCTGGCGGCTCATTGGAGGGGCATGATTGAGGGAGGTATATGGTATCTTTCATCGTTCTTTAGAAGGAGAGTATGACGGCCGGGGGCGATCCGCCCGTAGGGCCGGCACGCGCATAGTAGTGGCCGAGTCAAAACAAGGAGCGGGACCGTCGTGAACCTTACGGTCAAAGGCAGGAACTTAGTCCTTACCGATGCGATCCACAAGTACGCGGAGGAGAAGATAGGGCGGCTTGGAAGGTATCTTTCAGATGGCTCTCGCTGCGAAGTGGAGCTTTGGACCGAGAAGAATCCCAGCATAACGGACGACCAGGTGGTTGAAGCCACGATCTTCACCAGGGGGCCGGTCATTCGGGCCCGGGAGGCTTCGCCGGATATCTTCGCGTCTATCGACTTGGTATACGCAAAGCTCGAACGGCAGGTGAAAAAGTATCGGGGCAAATTGGTAGCCCGTTCTCAGGGGGCGCACAAGGAGGCCTTCGTCAGAGAGGGCTTTGCTGCGGCTCTCGAGGAGCCAGAGGAGGCCGAGGACGAGGCTACGTCACCCCGCATCGTCAAGACGAAACAGTTCATGGTGAAGCCGATGGCTCCCGAGGAAGCGGCGCTTCAACTGGAGCTTATCGGCCACGACTTCTATGTGTTCACCAATTCCGAGACCCAAGAGACGGCCGTTGTGTATCGCCGTCGGGATGGGAATTACGGGCTTATCGAAGCTCAAAGCTGAATCGAGCCCGAGATCGAGTGTGAGGGGGGCGGCCACCCGGGTGGCCCCTTCTGGGAGGTTGCGTCTTCACCAGGCGCCCCAAGCGCGTTTGCGCGCGCGAGGCGTTGGCACGAGCCGCCGCGGGCATTTCTGATTCCTTTCTCGAGAGGCATGATCGATGATCGAGGTCGAAGACGATGATTAAGGTCGTAGACAAGGTCCTTCGCTTCGGCGAGGGCCGCAAGTTCAAGCAACTGGAGGAGGTTGTCTCTCGTGTGTCGGCACTGGAGGGGCAGATCGCTCCTCTGTCCGACGCCGCGCTACGCTCGAAGACCGCCGAGTTCAGAGGGCGATTCGAGCGGGGCGAGAGCCTCGACGATCTGACGCCCGAAGCCTTTGCGGTGGCGAGGGAGGCGGCGCGACGCACTACTGGGATGCGACCGTTCGACGTGCAGGTGATGGGGGCCGTGGTGTTGCACCAAGGCTCTATCGCCGAGATGAAGACGGGCGAAGGCAAGACCCTCGTCGCTACCATGCCGGTGTACCTTAACGCGCTGGCAGGCAAGGGCGTGCACCTGGTCACAGTGAACGACTATTTGGCCACCCGCGACGCCGCCTGGATGGGCCCGGTATACGAGTTTCTCGGCCTGACCGTGGCGGCTCTCCAGAACAATATGGAACCGGCGGAGCGCCGCGAAGCCTACGCCTGCGACATCACCTACGGTACCAACACCGAGTTCGGCT
>JADGPI010000271.1 GCA_017882525.1 Thermoleophilia bacterium | reverse complement strand
GGGACTTTCTCCTTGGTCGAGGTCGGGCCACACGCTAGCGCAGCCCGTTGCAAAAGTAAATAGTAGAGCTATCTACTTTCGGCGGACGGCCCATGCGACTCGTCCATCTTCTCTCTCGCCTGTACGCGCCACGCTCCCTCGCTGCCCGCGAAGTGCTCGCAGCCGACCTCGCGCGTGGATCGCCGCCCGACGGCACGCGACCGCCGGCGACAGTTTCGTTCGCGTGATGTCTGGCCTCTTGGTCCGCAGCGCTGACCAGGGACCGCCGCCGTGGTAGCCGTGCCACCGCCAGGTCGACGGTCCGCTCAGCCGCCAGTCCAGCGGGCGACGTGTAACCCCCGGCCGGCGCGCAGCTATTGACACGGCGACAGGCGTACCCGCCCCGGATAGCAGGCTAATTGAGTAAGAGACAGATTGGTCGGAATCAGGGGCACAAGGCACTCAAGGTAAACACATAACCCAATGAATGCCGGGCGAGGGAGAGCCCCCAAATGAGAGACAACGTGGCAGATTTGGATGGCAAAGGTGTGAGAGGCATCTCTTCTCTTATGTCAGTGTCCCGGTTACGATTACTCCACACCCGGTGAGATTCCATGAACTAGATCTGTTATGAGACTTGGGTTAGTCTCATGCACCGCTCCCGAGTTCACCGGGCCCGCACTCTGGAGCCAATCGATACCACAACACGGAGGGTGAGTGAGAATATGAATCGGAGGGTGAGTGAGAATATGAATATCAGGACAATGGTCTTGAGCCTCTTGGCCATGTGCGTGATCGGTGCCGTGGCTTCGGCATCGGCTTCGGCGGCTCTACCCGAACAGGTTCCCGCCTCGGGCAAATTGACAATCTCTAGCGGCGCCAGCGTGTTCGAAACCAAAGCCGGCGAAAAAGTGTCGTGCACGAAAGACTCCGGCTCTGGCGAAATCACCGGTGCGAAAACGAGCACGGCGACGGTCACCTTCGAAGGCTGCACGGCGACTGTAATCGGCATCAAAATCAAATGCCAGACCGGCGCCACAGAAGGAAACATTGTAACCGAACTCAAAAACGAACTCGCCTACATCAACAAATCCAAAAAAGAAGTCGGCTTGGACTCGGTGCTGGCGAAAGAACTGACGATCAAATGCAGCAGCCTTGAGACGCTCAAGGTGAAGGGCTCCACGGTCTGTCCCATATCGCCGATCAACACCAAAACCAAAACGCTCACGCTCAGCTGCAAACAGAAAAAAGGCGTACAGGAACCGACTGAATACGAAAACGAAAAAGGCGAAAAAGTCAAAGACATAACCGAAACCAAAGGCGAAGGTCTGAAATCCTTTGGATTCGAACAGTCGGGGCTGGAAAGCACCGAGACGCTCACCCTCGCCACGGAAGGGGAAATCAAAGCGTAGCCAGGCACGTGGCCTGGGCCGCTTCCGACTCAACGGGTGTGCGTGGGACCATGTTGCGCCACGCACACCCGTGCTTCTGGCGATCCTCGAAGACTCAAGGCGCCCGACCGGCGTTCGTGGGAGCGCTCGGTCCACGACGCTGTGCGGTGGGTCTGAGCCGGCGCTCACAGATCCGCTCCCGCGAGTCGCGCCGCTGATCGCCGGGTCCGCGGATAGCCTGATCGGGCCATGATTGTTGCGTCTGCCCTCAGCAGGCCCATGTCGCGAGCGCTCGTCCTGGTGGCGGGCCTGCTGGCCGTGGCCGCCTTCGCCGGTGCCTCCGCCTCCGCTCTCGCGCCGACTGCTCTCATCCCGCCGCAGCTTCAGGCGCTGGAGCAGAAGATGGAGCAGCTTCAGATCAGCAGCGAGCGCTTCTCCGACGTCTCCCGCGGTTACGCCCTCGGCTCACCCAACAGCTCGACCAGCGGCAAGCCCGAACATGTCATCCGCACATCGCTCAACGGCAGCGCCTTGGGCGAAGTGAGCGTCTCCCCGGCCGAGGGCCAGCTCTTCATCAACTCCAAGCGCAGGCCTTCCCTGATTGCAATCGGCTCCACCACCTACCGCTACAGAGGGCACGGCAAGCACTCGCCCGGACGCCGGCCATGGGTGCGCTCGCAAAGTCCCCACGAATCGCCCGCCGCGCAGCTCCTCTCCATGCACGGCGGCGGCCCATTCGAAGTGGACGCCGGCGGGACCGGACCATTCGCCGGTCTCATCAATCTGCTGACCACCGCCGTGGGACCCGTGAGCGTCGACGGCCCGGTCCCTGTCCAGGGTCAGCCGACCACCGAGTTCACCGCCGCCGTCGAACCTCGCCTCCTGATCAAGGGCATAACCGCCCAAGACATCGCCGGCTTCAACTCCGATGCGCCAATCGAGACCCTCCACATTTTCGTGACCGAATCCGGCTTGCCCATCCGGGTCGTCGGCTTCCTTCAAACGCAGGACCTCAAGACCACGACCACAGTGGAAATCCTTGCCGTCAACATCCCCGTGCACGTCAAGCCGCCTCCCGCGAGGGAGGTCGTCTCGGTCTCCCGCCTGAGGGAACTTGCCTCCAAGGGTGCCAGCAGCGTCGAAGTGGTCAGCACCGTCGGCTGACGGCGGCCGGTAGACGCAAAGTAAGTAGTAGAGCTGCGCACTTCCCACGTGACGGCTATCGGGATAGGATGCGCCCGTGCCCACCGACAAGGTTCTCTACGACGTCGACGGAGCCGGCGTCGCGACCATCACGCTCAACGACCCCGACACCCGCAACGCGCTCTCGCCCGAGCTGCTGGCCGGGCTGATCGAGGCCTTCGAGCGGGCGCGCGATGAGGATCAGGTGCGCTGCGTAGTGCTCGCTTCCTCCCATGAGAAGACGTTCTCCTCGGGCGCCAACCTCGGGGGCTTCGCCGGCGATGACTCGCTTGTGCACAAGCACTTCGGCTCTGAGCTCTTCGTGGGGCTCTTCAAGCTCATCGGCGAGCTGGGCAAGCCCACCATCTGCGCCGCCCGTGGGCATGTGCTCGCCGGGGCCCTCGGGATTGCATTGGCCTGCGATCTGATCGTGGCCTCCGAGGGCGCTTCATTCGGAACGCCCGAGATCAACATCGGCACCTTTCCCTTCATGATCATGGCGCTCATCTACCGAAACGTGGGCCGCAAGAAGGCCAACGAGCTGCTGCTGCTGGGCGAGCGCTGGAGTGCCGAGCAGGCGCTCGCGGCGGGCATCGTCAACAAGGTCGTGCCCGACGATCAGCTCGACGGCGCAGTGGCCGAGTGGGCGGGCAAGCTGGCCGGCAAGTCCCCCGTGATCATGCGCCTCGGCAAGCAGGCCATGCGCCGCCAGATGGACATGGGGCTGGACGACGCGCTGGACTACCTGCGCGCGCAGCTCAGCCTGGCGCTCTCCACAGAAGACATAGTCGAGGGCGTCACAGCATTCTTCGAGAAGCGCGACCCCCAATGGAAAGGACGCTGACCATGAGCGCCCCCGACACGACAGCCCCAACCTCGCTGCTGCGTCCTCTGGTTGAGGACCTCGAGGCCCGCCGCGCCCGCATCAGGCTCGGCGGCGGCGAGGAGAAGATCGCGGCCCAGCACGCTCGCGAGAAGCTCACCGCGCGCGAGCGCATTGCCCTGCTGATCGACGACGGCACCTTCGTCGAGCTCGGCATCCACGGCAAGCCCCACTTCTCCCAGCGCGCGATGGACGGCGTGGATGCACCGGCCGACGGCGTGATCACCGGCTACGGCAAGGTGGACGGACGCCTGACCGCGGTGTGCGCCTACGACTTCACCGTGATGGCCGGCTCGATGGGAATGACCGGGGAGATCAAGGTCACGCGTCTGCGCGAGTTCGCCCTCACCAAGCGGATGCCGTTCGTGTGGCTGCTCGACTCGGCCGGCGCTCGTGTGCAGGAGGCCGCAGGCGCCCTGTTCGCCGGCTCCGGGCACCTCTTCCGGGAGGAGGTCGTGATGAGCGGGGTGATCCCGCAGGTCGCCGCCCTGATGGGTCCGTGCGCGGCCGGCACCGCCTACATCCCCGGCCTCGCCGACTTCGTCCCGATGGTCAAGGGCCGCGGCTCGATGGCGCTGGCCGGCCCGCACCTCGTGCGCGCGGCCATCGGCGAGGAGGTCACCCAGGAGGAACTGGGTGGCTCGCGCGTGCACTGCCGCAAGTCCGGCGTGGGCGACCTCGAGGTGGCAAGCGACGAGGAGTGCGTCGAGCGGATCAAGCAGTACCTGTCGTTCATGCCCCAGAACTGTGAAGAGAAGCCCCCCATCCGCGAGGTCTCCGACCCGATCGACCGCCGCGAGGAGGAGCTGCTGGACGTCCTGCCCGAGTCCAATCGCAAGCCCTACGACATGTACGAGGTGATCCGCAGGATCGTGGATGACGGCGAGCACTTCGACATGAAGGGCCAGTGGGCCAAGACGATCATCACCTGCTTCGCCCGCTTCG
>JADGPI010000048.1 GCA_017882525.1 Thermoleophilia bacterium | reverse complement strand
TTCCGCATCACCGACTACGCGGAGCGCCTGCTGGAGGATTTCGACAAGCTTGAGTCGTGGCCGGACCGAGTAGTCACGATGCAGCGCAACTGGATCGGGAAGTCGCAGGGTGCCAACGTCGTATTCACGATCGCGCCGGTGGATGGGGCGGCGGCCGGCGGCGGGGGAGAGGCCGAGGGCGAAGGAGCGACTTGCGCTGAGGGGGAGGCCTGCGCCGAGGGGGCGGCCGGAACTGAGATCACGGTCTTCACCACTCGGCCTGACACGCTGTTCGGAGCTACTTTCTTCATCCTAGCTCCGGAGCACCCGGTTGTGGAGGAGCTAGTGCGAGGCTTTCCGGAGCAGCAAGAAGTCACGCGGTATGTGGCCAAGGCCATGGGGACCTCGGCGATAGAGCGGGCCAGCATCGAGAAAGAGAAGACCGGGGTCTTTACGGGGCGATACGCCGTCAACCCGGTGACCTTCGGGCGCATCCCCATCTACGTCGCCGATTATGTCCTCATGGAGTATGGCACCGGCGCCATCATGGCCGTACCGGGCCATGACGAGCGGGACTTCGCTTTCGCCAAGAAGTTCGGTCTGGACGTGATCGAGGTCATCGAAAGCCCGCCGGGATTCAAGGACCCTACGGGCAAGCTCACCGAGCCGTACGCGGGGGACGGCCTGCTCGTCAATAGCGGAGCGTTCGACGGGCTGGCCAAAGACCAGGGCATCGTCAAGGTCACTGAGTGGCTCCGTGAGCAGGGCAAAGGCGACTTCGCCGTCAACTACAAATTGCGCGACTGGCTGGTCTCGCGGCAACGGTATTGGGGCGCTCCCATCCCCATCGTCTATTGCAGCGACTGTGGCGAACTCCCTGTCCCCGACGACCAACTGCCGGTGCTCCTGCCCGTTATCAGCGACTACGCTCCCAAGGGAAGATCGCCGCTTGCCGCTGCCGAAGATTGGGTCAACACCACATGCCCGCGATGCGGCGGCCCCGCCCGGCGGGAGAGCGACACCATGGACACGTTCGTCGATTCATCGTGGTACTACATACGGTACGCGAGCCCTTGGCGCGACGATGTGGCCTTCGATCGCAAGGCCGTGGACTACTGGCTGCCCGTGGACCTGTACATCGGGGGCGTGGAGCACGCCATTCTCCACCTGATGTACTCGCGCTTCTTCATCAAGGTGCTTTTCGACCTAGGATTGGTGGGGTTCGAGGAACCATTCAAGAACCTATTCACCCAGGGGATGATCTATTTCAAGGGCGCCAAGATGTCCAAATCCAAGGGCAACGTGGTAAACCCGGACGAGCATGTTGCCAAGTATGGGGCTGACGCGCTGCGCTGCTACATTCTCTTCATGGGCCCGGGAGAGAGTGACGGGGAGTGGAACGACAAGGGCATCGAAGGCATATTCCGCTTCCTCCACCGGGTCTGGCGGCAGGTCACCGATGTGGTCGATGAGGGTTTGCTCGGTAAGAAGGGCAGCACACCGGCGCCGAGGGTATGGGCGTTCGACGAACCCGAGCTGACCGCCTCAGAGCGGGCCTTACTAGTGAAGACGAACCAGGTGGTCCGCAAGGCCACCACCGACATCGAGGAGCGCTTCCACTTCAACACGGCGCTGGCCGCGATCATGGAGCTAAACAACGAGATAACGACCGCACGGGCCGGGACCACCGCACCGGCCGGGTCGGATGCCGAAGCGCCGGACTCGTGGTCGACACGTGGCAGGGGGAGCATGTCGGCCACCGCGGGTGGCCGCCAGGTTCTCGGCTGCGCTATCGAGACCATGGTCCGGCTTTTGGAGCCTTTTGCCCCGCACATGGGCGCAGAGCTTTGGGAGATGCTTGGTCACCAGGAGATCTGGGATGCTCCGTGGCCTGAGGTCGACGAGCGGTTCTTGACTCAGGAGACGGTGGAGCTGGCGGTGCAGGTGAACGGGAAAGTGCGCGATCGGGTCCAGGTGGCCAAGGATGCCGGCGACTCCGAGGTGCTTGCCTCCGCGAAGGCACTTCCGATCGTAGTCAAGTATCTCGAGGGCAAAACGATCGTCAAAGAGGTGGTAGTCGCGGGTCGTCTAGTAAACTTAGTGGTGAGGTAGAGCTTGAGGTTTGCGCTTCGCCCGGTCGGACTCGCATACGGTCTGGCGATCGCTCTCGTGCTCGCCGGTATCGCGGCGGGTTGCGCTGGAGGTCCTCCGACTACCTCGACCACCCGGCCGCCCGATACCACCAGTTCGATCGGGGCTTCCACTACGACCACCGAGCAGCCCGTGGTCCGTATCGGGTCCCTCTTCCCACTCACCGGAGATCTGGCCGAGCGCGGGGCGGAGTGCGCTGCCGGAGTACAGCTGGCCGTGAACGAAGTGAACGCCGCGGGCGGCATCCGCTCTCTTGGCGGTGTGCGGCTCGAAGTGGTGGAGGCTGACTCTGAGGGCAAGCCAGACATCGGTGTGGCGCGGACCGAGGATCTCGTCAAGAAGGACCATGTGTCGGCGATCGTCGGAGCTTACCAGTCGACGGTGGCGCTGCCGGTCAGCCAGGCCGTGGAAGCGATGGGAACCCCGCTTGTGCTCAGTGTCGGGGCAGCGGACAAGCTAACCGAGCAAGGGCTGAAGTTTACCTTCAGGCTCTGTGCTAAGGCCGACTGGTACGCCCGCGCCCAGGTCCAGTTCCTGAGCGACCCCACCAACCTCGGTGGGCTGAACGTAACCAAGGTGGCGTTGCTCCACGAGGACGGAGACTTCGGGGAGGCTACCGCGGCTAGTCAGAAGAAATACCTGGCGGAGGCGGGGATCGCGATGGTGATGGAGCAGACCTACTCGGCAACCACTGCCGACGTGCACGAGCAGGTTCTCGCGATCAAGTCGAGCGGAGCGGAGGCGATCCTTACCGCGACGTATCTCAGCGACGCCCTCTTGATAGCGGACGCGTATCAGAAGCTGACGATGCAGCTGCCGGTGCTCGACGCGGCAGGTGGCACGGTGGACCCCGAGTTCGTCGAAAAGCTGGGCGCAGGCGCGGATGGCTTCCTCACCGAGTTGGACTACTCGGCGGGTCAAAAGGGGGCGACCGAGGTCGCCGCCAGATTCAAAGCCGCGTATGGGTATGAGATGAGTGCGAACGCGCTGTACTCCTACCAAGCCGTCTGGGTGATCGCGGATGCACTGGAGCGAACGGCGTCCAGCGACCCTCAGAGACTGCGGGACTCTATCGCCGCCACGAGCATGCTCCCCGGAGAGCATATGGTCCTTCCGCAAACCGTCCTTGATTTCGACGCCAAGGGTCAGAACCGGTTCGCTCAGCTCTTTGTCGCGCAGATCCAGAGCTCGAAGATGGTCTGTCTATGGCCGCAGGATTATGCGACGGGAGCCGTCCGTCTGAATGGAGCGGGCGCGGCCGGAGTCAATCCGTAGTTTACGCCGGTGGCTTGGTGGGCAGCATGTGCCGTGGTTAGCCGATCCATAGTCACCATCGCGCGAGGGCCTGCGCAGGGGGAGAAGAAGAATGGCGCTTTCCGTGGACGAGATGATCGCGGCGCTCAACAGTGACCTTGAGTGGGAGTATCAGGCCCTGGTTCAGTATATCCAGCATGCTTCCGTGATCACGGGAGCGGCCTACGGAGATATCCAGAAGGAACTGCTTATCCACGCGAACGAGGAGCACATGCATGCGGTCTCGCTCGCCGATTGGATAAGCATCCTGGGTGGCTTCCCGACGGTGGAGATCGAAGAGCGGCAGACCTCAGGGGAGGTCACTATCATGCTGCAGCAAGACCTGGACGGCGAAGAGTTTGCCGTCAAGCGTTACAAAGAGAGGATCCGGCAGGCCGAGGAGATGCAGGAGTATGGGCTGCGGCGGGCTCTCGAAGACATTCTCATCGTCGAAGAGGAACACAGAAGGGATCTGCTGGCGGCGCTGGGCCGCTAGGGACAAAAGAAGGGGCGGCCTGGAGGCCGCCCCTTCTTTTGAGTCTCGTGGTGCCGCCCGGCTCTCGCCGGCGCGGCACGCCGGACGCGGACTAGTTCTGGCGGTTGGCCACCAGGTTCTCGACCACACTCGGGTCGGCGAGGGTGGAGGTGTCGCCCAGGTCGCCGATCTCGTTGGCCGCGATCTTCTTGAGGATGCGTCGCATGATCTTGCCGCTCCGGGTCTTAGGCAGACCGGGAGCCCACTGGATGACATCGGGACTGGCGATGGGGCCTATCTCGGTCCGCACATGCTTGACCAGTGCCTTCTTGAGTTCGTCGGAGGGCTCGACGCCGGCATTCAGAGTGACGTAGGCGTAGATGCCTTGGCCCTTGATCGGATGCGGCATGCCCACAACAGCAGCCTCGGCGACGGCGTCGTGGCTGACAAGCGCCGACTCCACTTCCGCGGTGCCCATGCGGTGGCCGGACACGTTGATGACGTCGTCCACTCGGCCGGTGATCCAATGGTACCCATCCTCGTCGCGGCGGCAGCCGTCACCGGTGAAGTACTTGCCTGGGTACTGGATGAAGTAGGTCTCGTGGAAGCGCTTCTGGTCGCCGTACACGCCGCGCATCATACCTGGCCATGGCCGCTTCATGCAAAGGTTGCCGACGCCGGGACCGAAGAGCTCGACGCCATCTTCGTCAACGAGGCAAGGCTCGACGCCGAAGAACGGAAGAGTGGCGGAGCCGGGCTTGATCTTCATCGCGCCCGGAAGCGGGGTGATGAGGATGCCGCCGGTCTCGGTCTGCCACCAAGTGTCGACAATGGGGCAGCGTCCGCCACCGATAAGGTCGTGATACCAGAGCCAGACCTCGGGGTTGATCGGCTCGCCTACGGTGCCGAGGACGCGCAAGGAAGACAGGTCGTGTTTCTTGACCCACTCGTCGCCCTCACGAGCGACGGCACGCAGGGCGGTGGGGGCGGTGTAGAAGACATTGACTTTGTACTTCTCGACTGTGTCCCAGAAGCGGTCGGGCTGCGGGTAGCTCGGCACGCCCTCGAAGAGCACCCCGGTCGCCCCGTTGCACAGCGGGCCGTACACGATGTATGTGTGACCGGTGACCCAGCCGATGTCGGCTGTGCACCAGTAGACGTGCTCAGGGTGATAGTCGAAGATGAGCTCGTGCGTCATGCCGGCGTATAGCAGGTAACCACCCGTAGTGTGCATGACACCCTTGGGCTTGCCCGTGGAGCCCGAGGTGTAGAGGATGAACAGCGGGTCTTCGGCGTCCATCTCTTCGCATGGGCAGTCGGTGGTGATGTCCGGCGCCGCTAGCTCTTCGTGGTACCAGGAATCGCGTCCGTCGACCCATTTGATGCCTTCAGCGCCCGTATGCTTGACCACGATGCAACTCTTCACCGCGGGAGCTTCGGCCAGAGCCGCGTCGGCAGCCGACTTGAGGGGGACCTGCTTGCCGCCCCGGAGGCCGGTATCGGCGGTCACCATGAGGATGGCTCCTGCGTCCACCGCGCGGTCGCGCAGGGAGTCCGAGGAGAAGCCTCCAAACACCACGCAGTGGATGGCGCCGATGCGGGCGCATGCCAGCATGGCCACGGGGAGTTCCGGGATCATCGGGAGGTAGATGACCACCCGATCGCCCTTCTTGACGCCCTTCTTCTTGAGGACGTTGGCGAACTTGGTGACGTCTTCCCACAGTTGCCTGTAGGTGATGGTCCGATGGGATTCCGGCGAGTCACCCTCGAAATAGTAGGCGACTTTGTCGGCCACCGGGGTGCCCAGATGACGGTCCAAGCAGTTGTAGGCGACGTTTAGCTTGCCGCCCTCGAACCAACCGACTTTCGCATTCGCGAAATCGTGGTTCTGCACAAAATCCCATTTCTTGAACCAGTGGAGCCGTTTTTCCGCTTCTTCGGCCCAGAAAGCGTCCGCGTCGTCGAGCGAGCGCTTATACATAGCCTGGTATTGATCCATGCTGGAGATCCAGGCCGTCTTCTGGAACTCGACAGGGACGTCGAAAACCTTCTCACCTAAGGACTCGTTTCCCACTATTTCCTCCGCTTTTCCCGAATTACAGTAACTTGAGCTATCCCGGCGCTGTTCCGGGGTTGAACGCGCACGGGCAAGGATAACATACGGGTTTCCCGAGGGGATTCGGAGTTCCGCCCGCCCAGGGGACTTGGCGCCGCCGGGGATCAGGAGTCATTCTGGCCTTCCCGTCGTGGGTAAGTCGCCTGGTGTGAGAAAGTATACGGTGGCCGGAGTCAGAGGCCGTCTTGTCCCAATAGAACGCGCGGAGCGGGCGAAGGCATGAAGGCCCGCTATGGGGAGGATGCATGGATCTTCAAGTCTGTGGAGCGGCGCGAGAGGTCACAGGGTCGTGCTACTGGATGCACGTCGGCCAAGCCAGCTTCTTGGTCGACTGCGGGATGCACCAGGGAGGCGACAAAGAAGAGGCATTGAACTTCGCACCTTTTCTTTTCGACCCGGCTAGGCTCGATTTCATGCTCTTGACACACGCTCACATCGACCACTCCGGGCTCATCCCCAGACTGGTCAAAGAGGGCTTCTCCGGGCCGATCTACACCACGGCTGCCACGTGCGACCTCGTCGAGATCATGCTTCTGGATTCTGCCCACATCCAGGAGATGGAGTCCGAATGGCGCGAGCGGAAGGCGCGTAGAGCCGGCCACCGGGCCGCGGAGCCTCTGTATACGCAGGACGACGCTCGCCAGGTGCCCAGGCTCTGCAAGGCGGTGGAGTACGACAAGCCGGTCGAGCCCGCCCCGGGTGTCACCGCAGTCTTCCACGATGCCGGCCACATCCTCGGCTCCGCCTTCATAGAGCTTCGCCTGGAAGACCATGGGGAGAAGGCCCTGATCTTGTTCAGCGGGGACGTCGGCAAACCCGATCAACCGATCATCCGCGATCCGGAGATCGTCGAGAAGACCGATTACCTGGTCATGGAGTCCACTTACGGCGACCGGGACCATCCGCACGACGGTCGTCCAGTCCAGGAGTTGACGGACATCCTGAAAGACGCTTATAGGACTGGGGGAAACGTCATCATCCCTGCCTTCGCCGTGGGGCGAACGCAAGAGCTCCTCTACTTCTTACGCCAGATCTCGGACGAGCACCAACTCGATATGCCGGTATACGTCGACAGCCCGCTCGCCGTGCAGGCCACGCAGGTATTCCGCCGTCATCGTGAAGACTTCGACGATGAGTCCAAGAAGATGCTGGAGGAGCCGGGTGGCATCTTCGACTGGCCCCAACTCCACTACACCACGACCGCGGACGAATCCCGCGCGCTCAACGAGAAGCGCGGCGTAGTGATCATCTCGGCCAGCGGCATGGCAGACGCAGGGCGGATCAAGCACCATCTCAAGCACAACCTGTGGCGGCCTGAGGCGCACATCGTGATCGTCGGCTATCAGGCGGAGAACACCCTCGGCCGTCGCCTTCTGGAAGGGGACAAAAGGGTGCGGATCTTCGGGGAAGAGATCGCCGTCCAGGCCCACATCCATGAGCTGAGCGAGCTTTCGGCCCACGCCGACCAGAGCCAACTGGTCTCCTGGGCCTCGCACTTCAAGCCACCCAAGCTCACCATCCTCACCCATGGGGAACTCAGCGCGGCGATGACGCTGCAGAAGATCCTCGAGGAGCGCCTCCATTTCAACGTCGTGATCGCCGAGAAGGGCGAGGTCTTCGAGCTGACGGAGGTACTTCGGTGATCGTCGACCCGGTGTGCGGGAAGGTACTCACCGAGCGCGAAGCCAAGGGCGCGGCCTTCTACAACGGACGGATCTACTACTTTTGCTCCACCCTCCACCGCGACATCTTCAATGCCGACCCCGAGCGCTACGCCGGCAATGTCAAGGCCATGGCGCTGAAAGTGGGGGTCATGGGGGCTGCCTCCGGTGAGTTCTCGGAGAGCGCGGTCACCGAGGCGTTCGAGCTTGGCCAGATGATAGCCCGGAAAGGGATGGTCCTCATTAGCGGAGCTGCCCCGGGACTGCCCCTTGAAAGCGCCCGCGGTGCCAAATCGGCCGGTGGGCTTTCGATCGGCATCTCGCCGGCTCTGAGCCTTGACGAGCACACACAGGTGTACCGCTCACCGGCGGAAGACTTCGACGTGCTCATATACACCGGCAGCGGACTGATGGGCCGGGAGATCGTCAACATCCGCTCGAGTGACATCGTGGTCATCGTGAATGGCCACTCCGGCACTCTGGGCGAGTTTGCCATCGCTTACGACGAGGGTAAGCTCATCGGAGTCCTGCAGGGCAGCGGCGGCATAGCCGACATCGTGCCCGAGTTAGTGAGAGCGATCCACAAGGAAACCGGTTCGTCCATCATCTACGACAGCGATGCGGAGCGGCTCATCGACCGGCTGGTGGAGCATTACGTGAACATACACTTCCAACGCCCGTCGATCTTCACGCGAGGCGAATCCTCCGGTCCGGCGGTAGCCGGCTGAGCTTGCGAAAGACCGCCGCACCTGCACAGGGGAGGCAGAAGCGAAGGTGGCGACGCTCGACACATCCATGCGCGCGATGGTCCTGGGTGAGGCCCGGCGGCCCCTGCGCGAGATGCAGGTGCCTGTGCCGGCGCCCGGCGCGGACCAGGTTCTCGTCCGTGTCCTTGCATGCGGCGTGTGCCGCACCGACCTGCATGTGGTGGACGGCGAGCTCCCTCGCCCCAAGTTGCCGTTGATCTTAGGGCATCAGATCATAGGCACGGTCGTGGGCCGGGGCGAGCAGGTCAGAACGCCGTCGATGGGTGATCGTGTCGGCATCCCCTGGCTGGGGTGGACCGACGGCGACTGTAAGTACTGTCGCAGCGGGCGGGAGAACCTGTGCGACCACGCCAAGTTCACCGGCTACGACCTTGACGGCGGCTTTGCTGAGTACGCGGTGGCCGATTATCGCTTCTGTTTCCCGGTGCCCGCGGGGTATCCCGACCTTCAGGCGGCGCCGCTGCTCTGCGCGGGGCTCATCGGGTACCGCTCGTTGGTGATGACCGGTGAGGGTGATCCCCTCGGCGTGTTCGGCTTTGGCGCCGCCGGCCACATCGTCACGCAGGTGGCTCGGTACCAGGGCCGGCGTGTGTACGCGTTCACGAGACCGGGGGACACGGCTGCACAGGAGTTCGCCCGGCAGATGGGTGCTGACTGGGTGGGGGACACCACCGAGGACGGTCCGGAAGAGTTGGAGGCGGCCATCATCTTTGCGCCGGCGGGTGAGCTCGTCCCCCGAGCCCTTCGCGCGATCGGCAAGGGAGGTGTGGTCGTCTGTGCCGGCATCCACATGAGCGATATCCCCTCGTTTCCCTACGAGATCCTGTGGGGCGAGAGGATGTTGCGCTCGGTGGCCAATCTGACCCGGCAGGATGGGATGGAGTTCTTGGCCTTGGCGCCGGAGATCCCGGTCCGCACGGAAGTGGAGGCTTTCCCGCTCGCTCGGGCGAACGAGGCCCTCGACCGGCTGCGCCGGGGTGACATCCGAGGGGCGGCCGTCCTCGTGGTTGACGAGAGCGGCGGGGCGAGCGTTGGTGGCGGGGCGAGAGTTGGTGGCGAACCAGAGTAGGGGGTGAGAGGTGCCGGTCCGCACAGTCGTGTCTTTCTCGATAGATCGCGTGGAGATCCTGGATCAGGAGGGCAACGTAGACGAGGCGCTCATGCCCCCGTTGACGCCCGGCCAGATCAAGGGCCTATACGAGGACATGGTGTTCACCCGGCACCTGGACGAGCGGATGTTCAAGTTACAGAGGCAGGGCCGGCTGGGGACGTTCGCCCGGGTGACCGGCCAGGAAGGGGCGCAGATCGGCGCGGCTCTGGCCTTGGGCCCTGACGACTGGTTGGTGCCGGCCTTCCGGGAGACCGGCGCGTTGCTCCTTCGGGGGATGAAGCCGGAACAACTGTTGCAGTTCTGGAGCGGCGACGAGCGTGGTGGCGCTTGTCCCGCGGGTTCGCGGACCCTGCCCATCGCGATCCCAGTGGGGACGCATATGCTGCATGCCGTGGGGATCGCCTGGGCTATGAAGCACAAGGGGGAGAGGGCGGCCGTTCTCACCATTTTCGGAGAGGGAGCCACCTCCGAAGGCGATTTCAGCGAAGCCATGAACATGGCCGGGGTCTTCCAAGCGCCTGTGGTGCTTTTCTGCCAGAACAACCAGTGGGCGATCTCCGTACCTTACGCGAAGCAGACCGCGTCGTCGACCGTCGCGCAGAAGGCGTTGGGCTACGGGATGACGGGGGTGCAGGTGGACGGCAATGACGTGTTCGCCGTATATCGGGTCACCAGCGAGGCGTTGGAGAGGGCTCGGAAGGGAGAGGGCCCTACTCTCATCGAGGCTCATACGTATCGCGTGAGCGACCACACCACGTCCGACGACGCTCGCCGGTACCGTTCCGACGAGGAGGTCGAGATGTGGCGACAGAAGGACCCGATCCTGCGTCTGGCCCTGTACATGCGCAAGAACGGGATGCTGGACGATGCGTCCGAGGCCGCGGCGCACGCCGCGGCGGAAGAGAAGGTGTCGGCGGCTGTGACGGCCTTTGAGGCGATCCCAGCGCCGGGTCCCGAGGAGATATTCAAGCACGTGTACGCCGAGATCACAGCGCCGCTCGCGGAGCAGCGCTCGGCGCTCATGGCCCGCGTCGAGAAGAAGGCATGACCATGGCGCGGCTCAATATCGTCGAGGCCATCGACCAAGCGCTGCGACAGGAGATGCAGGCCGACCCGTGGATGGTGATCCTGGGAGAGGACGTCGGCAGGGACGGGGGGGTCTTCCGGGTCACAGACGGGCTGGCCGATCGTTTTGGCACCGAGCGAGTGATCGACACTCCCCTGGCGGAATCGGGCATCGTGGGCATGGCCATCGGCATGGCGATCGCCGGGTATCACCCGGTGGCGGAGATACAGTTTTTCGGTTTTTCCTATCCCGCCTACGACCAGCTCGTGTCGCACGCATCCCGCATGCGCAACCGTTCGCGCGGCGGGTTCACGGTGCCGCTGGTCGTGCGCATGCCGTATGGCGGCGGGATCCGAGCGCTGGAGCATCATTCGGAGAGCATGGAAGCCATTTATGCGCACGTCCCGGGCCTCAAGGTGGTGTGCGCTTCCGACCCGTATCAGGCTAAAGGCTTGCTGATCTCCTCGGTGCGGGACCCTGACCCTGTCGTCTTCTTGGAGCCGGCGCGAGTCTATCGGGCCATAAAGATGGAGGTACCCGACGAGTCGTACGCTATCCCGTTGGGCAAGGCTGAAGTGGTACGCGAGGGTAACGACGTCACGGTCATCGCCTGGGGTGCCCATGTCCGCACCGCCAAGGAAGCGGCCGCACGCCTCGAGGCCGACGGCACATGCGACGTGGAGGTCGTCGACGTGCGGACGCTGTCGCCGTTCGATCACGAGACGGTGGTGAACAGCGTCAGAAAGACCGGGCGGGCAGTGGTGGTCCACGAGGCGCCGCACACAGGAGGATTTGGCGCGGAGATCTCCGCCCAGATAGCGGAGAGGGCTATCCTCAGCCTAAAAGCGCCGGTACGGAGGGTCACCGGTTTCGATACCATTCCCCCGCTGGCCAAACTGGAGGACTACTACCAGCCGAGCGTCGACCTGCTGGTGGAAGAGATCGTTTCGATCATGGGATTCTGAAAGCACGTGGAGGAGAGAGCAGTGGACTACGATCAGTTGCTGGAGCTTTTCAAAGAGCGCCGCACGCTGCGCGCGATCAAGCCGGACCCCATCCCCGACGAGATGGTGGACAAGCTGCTCGAGGCCGCGCGCTGGGCGCCCACCGGGTTCAACATGCAACCGCTGGAGCTCCTCGTGGTGAAAGATCTGGAGCTGAGAATAGCCATCAACAAGATCGTCGACGACTACAAGAACGACGACTTCTTCGCGCTGGAAGCGACACGCGAAGAGTGGCAGGGCTCTCCATGGACCATCGAGTCTCACGGGAAGTGGCAGTGCCCCCTCGCTCCCGTGGATATCTTGATCCTGGGCGACACGAGGAGGCGTGTGGGGCTGCCCATGCCGGCGCGCTATTCGAAGCAGAAGGGTGACTCCATCTTCGAGTCCTCGTTGTCGAACGCTTTCATGTGCATGTGGTTGGCGGCCAGCAGCCTAGGCCTGGCCGCTCAGCCGGTTTCCGCAGTCAAGTATCCGAAAGTCCAGGGATTGATCAAGCATCTTCTGAACCTTCCGGACTACATCTACGTCTACGACGTCTTCCTGATCGGGTATAACGCGATGGAGGGCGGTCCTTCCGCCAAGCTCATGCGCCACCTCGACGAGATGGTGCACTACGGCAGGGTCAAGGATGACGAGTTCCTGAGCGAAGAGAAGCTGAGGGACCAGATCAAGAAGCTGAGGGCCGGCAACGTCGCGCGTCACGTGGAGGCCGACAAGGCTCTCAGCTGAGATCACGACAAGGGGGTGGTTCCGGTCATGGCCTTCGAGTTCAAGTTTCCGGACATCGGCGAAGGGATCGTCGAGGGTGAGCTCCTCGCGTGGAAGGTGAAAGAAGGCGACACGGTCGCCGAGAACCAGACTCTGGCTGAGGTGGAGACTGACAAGGCGGTTATCGAGCTGCCTTCACCGCGGGCCGGGCGCGTGGTGAAGCTCTACGGCGCCGAAGGGGACATGATCAAGGTCGGCGCGGTGGTAGTGGCTATCGAGGAAGCGGGCACGGCGTCTCCTGCGGTGACGGCAGAGGCGCCCGCGGTCGCACCGACGGCTCCCGATCATGCGTCGACAGCTCCCGAGCCCGCACCGACGGCTCCCGAGGCTACCCTGACTGCCGCGACGCCGGTACGCGAGGAAGTCACGTACACGGGTTCCGTCGTAGGGCGGCTGGAAGAGGCGCCTGCGGAAGAAGCGACTGT
>JADGPI010000270.1 GCA_017882525.1 Thermoleophilia bacterium | reverse complement strand
CAGGATGGCCCGCACGGCCTCCAGCCAGCCGGGCACGGTGAGGAACAGCTCCATGCGCTTGATCCCGACCAGCGCCAGCGCCTCGGCGATCCGCACCTTGTCGTCGACGGTGAAGGCTACGTCGGCACACTCCTCCCCGTCCCGCACGGTGATGTCGTGTAGCGCCACGGGGTGGGGCGGCACCTGGAGGCTCGGGTCGAAATTGTGCGGGCTGCAGTGCCAGTGGGCGCTGCGCCAGGGTTCCTGAGATTGCGGACTCATAAAACACCTCGCTAGCATCGGAGTAGCGCAGCCAGAACGAACGTGGATAGCTGCATGGTACCCGCCGAGGCCCTGGAGGCCCCTCCCGGGCCTCGGCGGCTGGGATCGCTGCTATTCCTCGCAGGCAACAACCGTCACCGGCGCACCAATGGAGTCCCGCACGAACAACGGGAGCGCCGTCATCTTGACCCGCTTCTTGGTGATCAAGTTGAGATTGCAGAGCGCCGCGATGATGTACCCGTTCGCGTGGAGGGGCCACGACGCCGCCCAATCCGGCAACGCCTTATCAGGGGTGTACATGCTCAGATAGATCTTGGCCGTCTCCGACGGAAACGGGGGCCGCTGCCAGCGCGGAAGGTCCACCCACTCTCGCTTCATGAACTTCCACCCGCACGACCCGACGTAGGCCACGTCGATCGCCACCGTATCGCTCTGTTTCGCGCGCATCACTTCGGCCAACCGCAGGGAGCCCGCCTCGGCGAAGTGCGGCGTCCGGACGGCGTAGGCATCGCCCATCTGTTCGTATCGCTGGTTGTTCCCCCACCCCGTGCGGATCAGCACAATGTCCCCGGACTGGTAGTTGGGGTCGGGCACCACGCACCGATCGATGTCCGCCGGCGTGATCTCTTCCTCGGCATTCTTGGGAATATCGATCACGACGGCGTCGCGATTGACGAACTTGGCGAGGTCGATCTGGCCCACGGTTGGCGCCTTGCCGTCAATCGTGCCGGCCATCATGAGGCGCGTCCCCGTTTCCGAGTGCAAGGACAGCGCATCGATGCGCACCCCGTTGCGCTCCAAGGTCACGATCGGCTCCTGCCGGAAGGGGGTATCCCAGGCCCAGACGTTTCCGACGGGCATCCCCGGGTACAGCGGCAGCGTGAGATTGATGACGTTCGCCATGGTGCGTCTCCTCCAGCTCGGGTTATTGTGGACTGGGACGGGATTACCCTTTGACCCCGCCCATGGCGAGGCCGCGGACGATGTGCTTTTGCGCGGCCATGACCATGAGCACCACCGGAAGCGTGATCAGGGTGGCGGCCGCATTCACCCCACCCCAGTCAATCTGCGCGTACGAGATGAAATTGAACACCGCGACGGGCAAGGTGCGCGTGCCCTCCCCGCCAATGATCAGGGAGAACAGGAAGTTGTTCCAGGAGAAGATGAAGCTCAAGATGGCGGTGGCCGCGATGCCGGGCTTGGTCAACGGGATCGCCACGCGCACCAGGTAGCCAATCAGGGTGGTGCCGTCGATCCGCGCCGCCTCCTCCATTTCCACGGGGAGGTCCTCGAAGAACCCCACCATCACCCAGACGATGAGCGGCAATACGATGATCAGGTGCGTCAGGGTCATGGCGCTGTACGAGCCCATCATCCGCAGCTTGGTGAAGAGGATGAACCACGGCACCAGGTAGCTGATGCCCGGCAGGATGCGCGACAGCAGAATGACCAGCGCCAGCCGGTGCTGCTTGTACCGGGCGATGCTGTAGGCCGCCGGCAGCCCGAGCACCAGACCCAAGAGGGTGGCCGCCACGGCGATGACCGCGCTGTTCAGCGCGTACTCCCAGAACTTCGCCTGGGCCACCACGTTCCGGAAGTTGACGAGCGTGGGCGTAAAGAGGAGTGTCGGTGGCAGCGCATTGACCTCGGCCTTGTCCTTGAAGGCGCAGATCAGCATCCAGAGGAAGGGGAACAGAAACGCGCCGACGAGACCATAGGCCGTCACGTGAAGCGCCAGCCGCCCCAGGCGCTGCCGGAGGGAGGATCGCGCCGTCATGCCGCTCTCCGCAGCCGGATCAACACCAGGCTCATCGCGAGGATCAGCCCCAGGAACAGGACCAACACGGCCGAGGTGTATCCCATATGGAAATAGACGAAACCCTGGTTAAAGGCGAAGATATTCAGCGTTTCCGAGGCCCAGGCGGGGCCGCCCCCCGTGATGATATAGATGATGTCGAAGGTCTTGAGGGCGTCGATCAATCGAAAGAGGCAGGCCACCATGATGCTGGGGCGCAGCAGGGGCAGCGTGATGAACCAAAAGGTCTGCCACGCGTTCGCCCCGTCCACCAGCGCGGCGTCATAGGGATCCTTGGGGAGCGCAGCTAGCCCCGCGAGGACGATCAACATGACCAGCGGGGTCCACTGCCAGGTGTCCACCAACGCCAGCGTGAGCAGCACAAGGCGCTCGCTCCCGGTCCACAGCGGCTGTGGCAGGTGGACGGACTTGAGCACCCAGTTGATCAACCCGATCCCGGGATCCAGCAGCATCATCCAGACCAGCGCGATGGCCACGGGCGTGGCTGCCATGGGCAGCAGGAAGAGCGTGCGGACCACGCCGCGCCCCTTGAACTCCTCATTGAAGATCAGGGCCATCCCGATGCCAAGCACCGTCTGGACAACGAGCGCCACCAGGGTGAAGACCGCGGTGTGCCACACAGCCGCGAGGAATCGTTCGTCGCGAAAGAGCAGGGTGTAGTTCTGGAGCCCGACCCAGGTGGGCGGCTGGATCGAGCTGACGAACCATTTTTGGAATGAGAGGTAGACGGTGTACCCGATGGGATACCCCATCAACGCGAGGACGGCGACGAGACCCGGAAGCGGAAACAGCCACGCGGCGTTCCGGTCGCTCCATGCCCCGAGGCGGCTCACCCACGCCCCCGGTGGGGCCGGGCCGCGGGAGGCGCCTGGCGCTATCGGGACAGACATCATAGACTGGTCGAGCGCGGCCATGCGCGGACTCCGTGAGACGGTGTTCGTAGCGACGCCCTTGTGTCTGTTCTGCCGGAGGCGGCACGGCTCCCGTGGGCCCCGGCTGGTGGGAAGCCTCCCACGGCCCCCTACCCCGGCCGCCCCGCCGACGGACCGGACACCCGTGGCCCGCCGGCCTCGCCGGCCGTGGGTGTCCGGTCGCCGTGGGGGGTCACTGGGTCTTCGCGATCAGATCCTTGATCTGCTGCACGGCTTTCTTGGCCGCCGCCCGCACGTCGCCCCCTTGCATGGCGACTGTCCCGACCACTCCGACGTAGTCCCGGGCTTCCGCCGCCGCGACAATGGGCGGATTCATGTAGGGCTGTCCGCTCCGGTAGCCGGCAAGGCTGGCCTGCGTCAGATCCGGCGCGGGATCCTTTGCCTTGAAGCGCGCGTCTGTCCAGGCGGAGTTCCGTGGGGTCGGAAATCCGATCAGCTGCAGGGCGAGCATGTTCTCCTTGTTGGTGGCCCACTGGACGAAGGTCCACGCCGCGTCCTTGCTCTGCGACTTCGGATTGATCGAAAGCCCCCACCCCGCAACGAACGGCTTGCTCCCGGCTGGCCCCCTCGGCATCGGCATGACGCCGACCTTGCCGTGCACGGGTGCCTTCGCATCATTGACGCGGGGGAACTGGATGTTGATGTCCAAGAGCATGGCGGCTTTTCCCTGCGCGAAATACTCGCCCACCTGGATCCAGTTCATGTTGATGCCGCCCGGAGGACCATACAGGCGGGCCATTCGGCCGTACGCGTCGAAGGCTTTGATGGCCGGCTCGCTGTCGAGCGCGGGGGTGCCGGACTTGTCGAGCCACTCCCCGCCGAAGCTATAGAGCCACCCCGAGAACTGCGAGGAGATCTGCGCCCCGGCCCCGCGGAGCGCGATGCCGTACTGGCTCCCGTCCGTCTTGGTGAGGGCCTTGGCGGCCGCCTCCATCTCCTCGAAGGTGGTGGGGGGCTTCAGCCCGGCTTGCTGGAACAGGTCCTTGCGATAGAAGAGGACCATGGTCTGGGCCTCCCATGGAATCACCGTCGTCACCTCGCCCACGCGCATCGAGCCCTGGGCCGCGCTGCTGTAGTCCGCCAGATCCCAATCCGCGGGGGTCAGCTGCGGGGACTTGATGTACCGGTCCAGGGGCTCGTACCAGCCGGAGCGCGCGAACTTCTCCCCCTCCTGGATGGTCATGCTGGAGAACACGTCGAACGCCCCGCTGCCCGCGGTCAAATCCACGGCCAGCTTGGGCCGGTACTGCAGGTCGCTCATGGCCTCGAAGCTCACCTTGATCCCGGTCAGCTTCTCAAACTCCGCCAGCTTCGGCTCGATGGTATCGGAAAACGCGGACTTCATGATCCAGACCCGAATCTGCTTCCCCTGCTGCGCCTTCCAATCAAATCGGGACGCCTCGCCCGCGTGCGCCACCCGCATCCCTGTGGGGAGTGCCGGTATCCCGCCGAGAAGGACGAACACCACGACCGCAACAAACGGGAACGACCACAGCCACGAGCGTCTCATCGTCCTTGCCTCCTTGGAGCTGTCCACCTCATCCGATCCCTCGCATCCTCAGCACTACCGCCGTCGTTGCCGGGCCCTCGCACCCCACGGGCCTCCGCCATGACAGATCCCGCACACACCTATTGCCGCTTCGTCCGTCGTCGCGGCGGCACCGTGCGCGGCGTCTCGACCGCGATCTCTCGCGAGCCGTGCAGCGTCTGCTCGCCCCGGTCCACGATGTGGTCCCGTAAGAGCCGCTTCGCGAGCGACTCATCGCCCATTCGGATAGCCTGCACCACCTGCAGGTGGTCATTCAGCACTTCGCGGAGCAGTTGACGGACAGAATCTTGCACGGTGAGGAGCCAAATCAGGAGGAGGCCGTTCAGGCTGCTCCAGACCTGGAATAGGCGGGGCATACCGGCCGAGGCCATGATTTCCCGATGGAACTCAAAGTCCATCTGGGAGAACTGGGCCATGTCGCCCGCGAGCACGGCAGTGCGCATCCGCGCCAGGGTCTTCCGCAACCGGACCATGGCGGGTCCCCGCCGGCT
>JADGPI010000047.1 GCA_017882525.1 Thermoleophilia bacterium | reverse complement strand
TCCAGTGCAACAACCTCCGGCGGTTTTCCGAGAGCTGGAAGGGCCTGATACCTGCCTATGAACCCATACGGGTCCAAGCCGAGCTTCGCTGGAATCACGAGCACGCCACGTCCCACGGCAACACCGACTTCTTGTCCCGTCCACCGGCTGGTATCGAATCCGGGGGTAAGAAGGGCCAAGCAAGCATCCATCGTGTTTAGAGCGAGGATTATCTCGTCTTCCCACTCCTTTGTCGGCTCAATGTCCTCGTGTGCAACGAAACCAGTGACGCCATATAAGCGGAGCGCCGTGGCGATATTGGAGGCGAGGATCTTCTCTGCAGACACGTGGCTTATGAATAGCTTGAACTCGCCCGGCGTCCAGAAGGCAGGCTCTGTCGGAGGGGGCCCGGACCCAGCGTCGGGTACGTCCAGAGAAGGCGTGATGATGATCGAGCCCAAGTGCTCATTTGGGTACACACGGGTCATCTGGTCGAAACGGGCGAGCAGTTGTTCTTCAAGGGAGGAAACCCCATCGCCCAGCTCCGCGAATCTTCGGGTTGAGACCTTGAACAGCAATGAGTACGTGTACGTTCCCCCATTCCAGTTGTCATAGTCAGTCTGCTCCAACCCGAACTCAGACTGACGAAGCAACTGTGCCGTATCGCTGTCGCCCTGTACCTCGAGAAGCTCCGCAAGCGTAGCGACGATTTTCGAGATATCTTCTTCCAGTCCGCCTGGCATGGCCTCTCCACCTGTTTGTCCAGCGCCCGTTCAGCAGCGACGTCCTCGTCTCTCCCTCACAGCCTACCCCTTCCCCTGTGAACTGGAAGCACTCGTCGGGCCCGTTCTTTCCTCCTCCACGGAGAACCGCCTATTCGTCCGTTCTGTCCACTGAATACCACCGAAGTACATCTGGGTAGGGGTAAGTTCAGGGGTCAAGGGCTCGAAATGGCCACTTTCAGTCGACCGTGGACAAAGAGAAAGGCCCGGATTACCAGGCCTTTCTTATGGTAGTGGGGGCAGGATTTGAACCTGCGACCTTCGGGTTATGAGTGCGACAGCGCCCGTCTCTGCCGTGACCGCGAGTAGGGCACGGTGACGATTTACCTGCATATTGGAGGTTTTGCTCTAATGGTCCTGACGACCGGTGACTATCAGTTCTAGACGGTGCGTTTGCAGAATGTTTGCAAAGTGCCATGGGAAACTGGCGTTGGCGCATCAGCGTATCTCTCCGCTCCCGCCCTTACCTTCTTGTCTATCGCGAGTACGCAAGGCAGCCGCTAATGGAGTTGCCGTCGACGGACGTCTCCGGCGATCCAACACGAGTCATCAATCAGATATGGCGGCCTATTGCCGAGGAACAGCAGCAGCGCCAGAGCAAGAACCTGCCTCTGACTCATCGCGTGGTTCGCCTCCCCCATCTGTCTCGCCGCTCTTTCCGGCTGCTGGGGCCACTCCAGGGTTTGATCGTTGACGGTTGAAGCTTGGGGCGGCTGGGGGCGTCCTAGATTACCAAATCCTTGTACGTGCTCTCCACGATCGCCGTGCCGTATTTCTTCTCAAGCCGCTTGACGACAAAATGTCCTCGAGCCATGTCCTGGAAGTGATTCATAAACAAGTAGTTGATGGCCCCTCCGGACACCGCTCCAACAACGGGCACGGCCAGGGCGGCGGCCTCCTCAGTTATGACCGCACTGAATCTCGAGGCGACGGCTGTGATAAACCTCGCGAGAGGAGGCGCGCCCTCCTGGGTCAGTCCTTTCTTGGCCAGATGCGTGGCTGCCTCCGAGAGGGATTTGGCGAGAGCCCCTCTGACCGTCCAGTATCCGGTTTCGACCGAATCATTCCCTGCACTCTTACCGCCCAGTGCAAGGACTTCCAAGCAGGCAAGCTTCACCTCTACGAGAGAGATGTCGTGCCCCTCGCTGCGGGCGATGTCGGCGATGGAGCGGAGCATGACACAGGTGGAGAAAGGCAACTCGACGATCAAAGAGTAGAACCCGACGGCGCCGGCTGCCGCCCCGGAGCCGACCACGACGAGCTTGTGCAGCCAATCGTGGGACGGTCGCGTCCCGGCCTTACCCATGGTGCGGATCGAGAAAGCCAGGCCTTTGAAGAGGGCTGTCTCGGTGGCTTCGCCAACTCTCGCGCTCCAGTTCTTTGGCAGAAGCTTGAGGCCTGCTTCGATCGGTCTTCCCACCAGATCAGCTAGCTTGGCGGTGAGACTAGGGTATTCAAGTCTGGTCTTTGCCTGCCGCAGATCATTGAGGTCACACTCGCTGAATTCCAGCTCGTCCGGCTCGGTCATCTTTCCACCTCGAATCTATCCCTGAGAGTCGTCGCCGACCTCGTCCTTTTGCGCTAGGGCCTAAAGTGCAGTGGTTCATCATTGCACCTAATCGGCGAAAGCCGCTTGCGGGAAAGCTCTTGCCATGCCCTGGACAGACCGCCCGAGTAACGGCCCTGTTATCTCCGGGTTCGCTCGGTAGTCCTTTACGTCGGATGGGCTGGCACGCATATTCGAAGTGTTGGCGTGGTCAAGATGGCAACCCTATGCCGGGATGCTTCGCCACGCCACTCCCGCGCCAGTTTCGGCGAGTTTGGGTTCGCGGAGCCGATGTTCGTAACTATCGCGTCGATCGTCATGACTTTCGCGAGCAACGCGGGAAACGACCGCTCTATGCCGTCTTGATGGAGAGGTAGAAAGGGCGATACCCGCCGCCGAGGTTCTGGAGCCGTCTACCAGTACCAGCGTCTCGATCTCCGGCGACCGACCAGGAAACCGAGCGCCCATAGGATAAACAGCACCAGCGCCACCCAAAAGAGCGCTTTGGCTACGAATCCCAGGCCGAACAATACGACCACCAAGATGAACACCAGAATCAGAGCGAGCATCCCGACCTCCTGTCGCGCACTGTAGATAAACCCATGCCGCCTACTATCTCCATGCTAACCGATAACCATGCGCACCAGCGTTCGGAGGAGCAGGCCGGAACCTCACAGTTCTGCTCGCTCACTTGGCGCCGCGGAAGGTTCAGAGCGTCGACTGAACGTCAGACTCTCGCCCTGCGATCACTCCCTGTGCCCCGAGCTCTTGCTCACAGCCGCTGTTTCGTCGGTCTTGGCCGCTGTGGCAACGGTTCGGGGCTACTCCCGTATGCTCCGGGACTTCTTCGGGGGAGCAGGCAAGCCTCCGGACCAGGTGACCGCGCAAGAGGTATTCCTCTGGGCCCATGGCCAAGATGTTTCCGGTACGGAGCCCTCCCCCGTGACTGTCGCGGCCCGCATGGCCTGTCTGTCTTCCTTCCTCGGTCTCTGATCGGGATGGACCACTTGTTCAGGGGAACCCCTGCGATCGGCTGGAGAGACCTCGGAACTCCACCTTGCCGGCGCGAGGGCTCTCGGCAGAAGAAGCTCGAAAGCTGCTCGGGGTAATCCCCGACACCCCTCCAGACCTTCCAGGACCGGGCCAAGCAGGGCAGTCGCGGGAGCTACCTGCTTTCTTCTACGGCCACGTGGTACTGGCGCCTGATCTCCTCGATACTCACCGTGGGCTGCGGGAACTGCATGTCCATCGACTCAAGCGTTTTGACGAGTATGCGCGATACGACCAGGTTGCGGAACCATTTGTGGTTCGCCGGGATAACGTACCAGGGAGCGTCCTCAGTGCTGCACTTGGAGATGGCGGCCTCATACGCTTTCTGGTAGTCGTCCCAGAACTCCCGCTCTTTGTAGTCGGACTCGCTGATCTTCCATTGCTTCGTGGGGTCTTCAAGACGCTGCTTAAACCGGGCGAGCTGCTCTTTCTTGTCGATATGAAGGAAGAACTTGATGATGTGCGTGCCGTTGTCGGACAGAAGCTTCTCGAAGGCATTGATCTCGTCGTAGCGCTCGGACCAGATCTCCTTGGGCACGAGATCGTGCACGCGCACCACGAGCACATCTTCGTAGTGCGAGCGGTTGAACACCACCACCTGCCCTGTGGCGGGAGTGACCTTATGGACTCGCCATAAATAATCGTGCGCCATCTCCTCGACCGAAGGCACTTTGAAGGGCTGGACGGTGGCGTTCTGCGGGTTCATGGACCCGATGACATGGCGCACCGTACCGTCCTTGCCCCCCGCGTCCATAGCCTGCAGCACGATCAAGAACGACCGTTTGGACTCTGCATACAGGAGGTACTGCAGCTCAGCCAACCGCTTGGTGAGCCGCCCCAGCTCGTCTTGGGCGGCGGCCTCATCCCTATTGTCCCCGGTATCGCCGGCTTCCATCTGGCTCAGCTTCACCTTGGTCCCCGGCTCTACTCGGAACATGTCGGGATATTTCATAGACGATCCTTTCTCGGTCGCTCAGACGCCTCAGCCGCGGGGGCAGCTAGGAGTCTGACTGGATCCTGGCCTCCGGAGGGATGGCCGCCCCGACGGCAGTCTCGGTTTGCGGAAGGATGGCCGCCTCGGCGGCAGTCTCAGCCTTGGCGGGGACAACTACTAGCGCCTCGCCTCGCGACCGTGCCGCCTTTTTCGTGGCCGTCTCAGGTCTAGCCAGTCTTGCGTCCAGCTTCTTGATCTTCTTCTCGAGCTTCGCCAAGCGCTTTTCTCTGTCCTTGCCGCCCATTCCATCTCCTTTGCTGGAGGTCTGGGACGTAACTTCCCCAAATGTACCGCACACAAGTGCCACACAAACGCAGCCGGTCCGCGGTGCATGCACCGGCCTTCGATCCGCTCGGGCCCTAGCCTTCCCAGCTGGCTCGCCTTCCGTCGACGGCCACCTCCTGCTAGGATGCGAGCCTAAGCCGGAGTGCCGAGGGAGGCCAGTATTCTAAAGGTGGAGGAGAACGGGTCGGAGTCCTGTGAGCTCGCGACCAATAGCAGTTTCGTTCTCGTGCGCATTCCCGTCCGCATTGTGGGTGATGGCGAGAAGGGCGAGGCCATCTTCCACTACAGCATGGGCTCTTTTGCCGGCCGGGACACCGCACTAGCCCTGGGGGCAGACGGCCTTACCATCCTGCGCTTTCGTATCCCGCTGGAGCTCTTTCGGCCCCGCGAGCGACTGGCGGTGGAAGTGCTTGCCAGCAGCGACTTCGGCCCGCAGAAGGTCCTGTGGGCCAAGCGCTGGGAGGTCGCCTGGCAAGGCAGCGCCCCAGCCTTAGAGCCAATACCCGACTAGGCCAGAAAGGCCAAAATCTCCCGACGGTTGCAAGACCCTCTTCAAGCGCCCGATCTTCGTCCTGTCCGCGGGTGCCGGCTCGAGTGAGCTCAGGTGAGGTGTGCTGCATGCACCTGCGGCCTTCACATCTCCCGCGAGGCGCTCATCCCTACCCGCCGACCTGGGTGGAGAGAAAGATGGGAAGCGTCATTTGTTCGATCTGGTCCTGCAGCTCCTCGATGCCGTCGATATGCCGGTCCTCGTCCTGGAGGATATGCTCGAGAATCTCCCGGGTGGCGAAGTCGCTCAGATCGCCAGCCTGCTTGATGGCCGCGTTATACGCCTTGATGGCGCCCATCTCGAGCGAGTGGTCCCCGGCGAGCTGCAGGGGTACATCCGCCCCGATCGACATCTTCCCAAGAACGCTCACCGTTGGTCGCCCCTCCAAGAAGAGAATCCGGCCGATGAGCTCCTCCGCATGCTTCATCTCTTCGATGGCCCGTTTCTCGAAATCCTTGTGCAGCTTCCCGTACCCCCAGTTGGCGCACATCTCCGCATGGACCATGTATTGATTGATGGCGGTCAGCTCGTCGGCCAGCAGCGCATTCAACGTCTCGATGACCTTGGCGTTCCCTTTCATCGGAGCCTCCTGAGAAGATAGTGAGGATGTAAGCGTTTCCTAGAGACGGTGGAATCCTCTAGGGGCGGGGCGCAGTATCATCCCGCCGGTAGTCCCGGGGCGCGGAATCATCCCGCCGGTAGTCCCCGGGCGGGCCGCCGTCGTCCCGCCTTGAACCTCGCGAGCGCCGGGTGACCCAGAGACTGAGTGTGATGACCAAGCCGAGGATCCCAACGAGGAATATGATCAGCCCCGCCAGCTGAATGTTGAAGCCGGATACGTGCCAGCTAACGGCCCAGCGAAGGACGGCTCCCACGGCTATAAGGAATATGGCACTGCCGATGTACATGCCTTCCCGGACCTCCGTCTTGTTCGAAACTCAACTGCCCGCCGGGACAAGAATCGAGGGACGCACGGCAAGGGTAGCCTTCAAGCTGCCCTTGCCGATGAGCCCCGCGAGGTAACCAAGGAAACAACAGACCCTCTCCTAAGAGAGGTCGTGTCTCCTCCCAGATAGAATCATCTACCTCGCCGGCTCCATCCCCAGCCACCGCCACCGAAGAGCAGGAGCACCAACACTATGATCAGGATTATGAGCCAAATACTCATTCGAATGCACCTCCCTCAACTAGAGCTTTGGACCTTGCTGGCCTCGTCCTGCTGCTGTGCATCCGCCTGCTTTGCGTCCTGATGCTTCGCCCATTCATCCGCCCGCCGGTCGGCCTCGTCGGAGGCGTACCCGTACTTCTGCTGCAGTTTACCCACCAGGCGATCCTTCTTGCCCCCGATCTCCTCAAGCTCGTCGTTGCTAAGCTTGCCCCACTCTTCCCGGGCCTGGCCTTTCAGCTCTTTCCATTTGCCCTCGATGATGTTCCAGTCCATCTCGCTCCCTCTCGCTCTTAGCTCTTCGGCTGGAGGTCAGTTTGGCGCTGCATATACTCCTCGCGACTGATCTCTCCCTTGGCATAACGCTCGTCTAGCATGCGGAAGGATTCCGGTGGTTTCGCGGCCTCTGGTCCCGTTCCGGGCGCTCCCGGGGCGTAGGCGCCACCCGCCCGTCTTGCTGCCCTGGCTTGGGCCATTGCTCGCCCGGCCACGATGAGGGCGATGATCGCGATGATGAAGATCACGATGGCGGCGATCAGCCACGCGAGAGCACCCAGATGATAGGCTCCCGTTTGCAACCACATGACTTGTGACCCCCCTTGCCTTCTCGTAAGAAGTCTGGCGGCAAACGCCGTCGGCCTTTTTCTTCCCTCTTCTACAGTAAGACAAACAGAACACCCCCCGAGTGATCGTCGCCGGCCGGGTTTGGGCGTCAGTGACTTCAGGTGCACGGGTAGGAACTCTGGCAATGGGCGCAGAGCCCGGTTAGCGCACAGGGATCTTCTTCTCGGGAGGCGATTATGGGGATTCTGGCTTGGATCGTCTTCGGGGGCCTGGCAGGCTTGGTAGCCGGCTACCTCATGGGCGGTGGGGGAGGCAGCATCATCGACATCATCGTGGGCATCGTGGGCGCGCTCTTGGGTGGATTCATCATGGGCCTGGTCGGGCACGCGGGCGTGACCGGTTGGAACTGGCGTAGTTTCGAAGTAGCCGTCCTGGGAGCGATGGTGCTGCTGTTCGTCCTGCGACTAGTCCGGGGCCGAGAAAGAGTGCGAGGACGAGGCTGAGCGCACCTTCAGGGCACGAGACGGCTGCCGGCCCTCACCGGAAGTCTGCCAAACACGCCCCAAGCTACTTCGGCAAACCACTTGTCGCCAGTTGGTAAATCAGAGCGACATCGGCCGCCACCATAACGAACACCGCCGCCCAACCCCAGAACTTGGTGAGAGCGCCGTTGACGAAATCCCCCATCACTTTCCGCGACGACGTGAGAAGAAGCAGGAGCACGATGAGCCCTGGGGCGACCAGCCCGTCGAGGACCTGAGAGTAGAACAGCGCCTTGATAGGGTCTACGCCCGCGACAGCCAGTTCCATGCCGAGAACAAACCCGATCCCGAGGACCAGGTAGAAGTCGGGCGCGTTCCGGGCGTGGCGGGCCAGCCCTTTGCGCCACCCGAAGAGACCGGCCACGGAGTAAGCCGTCGAGGCGGCGAGCACGGGGACTGCAATGAACCCGGAGCCGATGATGCCTATGGCAAAAAGATACTTGGCGTACGGCCCGGCGAAAGGCTCCAGGGCCTTAGCGGCGTCGGCGGCGGTGGCGATGTGGGTGCCGTGCGTAAAGAGAACCGCCCCGGTGGCCACGATGATGAAGAAGGAGGCTATGTTCGAGGTGATGAGGCCGACGGCGGTGGCAAATTGGCTGCGGGTGAGCGCCTGCATACCGCGCCTTTCCTCGATCTCCCCACTCGTCTGCCAGAAGAAGAGGAAGGGAGTGATGGTCGTTCCGAGCAAAGCGACGGCGCCGAACCAGTAGGTGGAGGTGAACTGCAGGTGGGGAACGAAGGTCTGGTGAAGAACCTGGGCCCAGTGCGGCCGGGCAAGAAACGCCGCGATTGCGTAGCTCGCAAAAGCCAGCACCAGCCAGAGTAGATAGCGCGAGAGCCGCTTGTAGTCGAAGAAGATGGTGGCATAGCCCAGTCCCGCGGCCACCGGGACCACGAAGTAAAGGAGACGGACCCCAGTGATCAGTTGAAGGGCGACGGCCACGGCCAGGAGGTCTGCCCCGATGCTGATGATGTTCGCCAGAACGGTAAGGAGCACGGCGGGCATGGCCACACCCCTACCGTAATGAATGCGGATGGCTCCGGCGAGGTCTGTCTTTGTGACAGCCCCCACCTTGGCCGACATCTGCTGCACGAATATGACCAGGGGTGTGGAAAGGACTAGTAGCCAGTTCTGCGCAAACCCCACGCTCGCCCCGACCACCGAGTAGGTGGCGATACCGGCTGGGTCATTGTCGGCGGCCCCGGTGATGACTCCCAGGCCCAGAGCCCGAAGGGCTTCGCCTGGACGCAGCTTGCGCCGCTCAGCCACGGCCTCAAGCGCCGTCACCGCCGGCGGTTCCGAGGGAGTGGAACTGTCTTGGGCTTTCAGCGGGGCGCCCAGGGTCGCGGCCTAGTAGACCTTGGGGGGTAGGACCAATACCTCGAGACTCTTCGTCTCTTCGAGCAGCTCTGCGGCCCGGAAGACCTCGATTTCATCCACCTCGACCAGCAACAGGCTCTTGCCTTTCCTGAATCCCTCGGCCAGTTCTCGTCTCCACTCTACCGCCACTTCTTTCAAAACGTCGGCCGCCGTTTGCGCATCGAGGACCTGCGAGCACGTGGGCCGCAGACCGGAGTGGCCCTCCAGGTGTCTCTCCGCCATCCGGGCCTGCGCCGCATTGGTATAGAAGGCCAGGATCGTCTGCTTGAGAACTCCTCGATCGCCCTGGAGTTCGACCACCTCCACCTTTACACGGACTCGGCGGATGCCGCCCTCGCCCAGCGTCAGGATCTCCTTCTCGAGCTCCTTCCTGGCGTTCTCGGACTCAAGGACACCGGAGACTTTGAGGATGTCCCCCTTGAGCTTGGCGTGAAGGTCCGACCCGTAGACGGGGTGGTCATTCCCCGGCTCACCGGAGAGGACGCCCAACCACCAGGCATCGACCTTCTCGGCCAACGGATCCCGCCCCACCGGATCGGAAGTCGCCACGCGCGTTGCCCCTTGCTTGGACTGTCTTACGCCCGCCCCATCCCCCCCGCCGCTTTGTTCGAAACGCTGGGAGTGTCCCGGACCATGAGCGCGTCGACCCCGGCACCGCCCATCACGGCGGTTCCAGGCTCTGGATCGCCGTCTCCGCGTTGATTGAAACGTCAATCAGTAGGCGCTCGAGAAGTCCAGCGCTCTCTTCGGGCGCCAGCGCTTCATCATGGCACCTGAGCGCTGTTACTTGCTGAGACCGCTGTCCTCTAGGTTCTATGCGGTGATCCGCGAAAGCCGCCTGCCGGGAAAGCTCTTGCCATGCTTCGGATAGACGACCATGATCGGCCCCAGCAACGGTTCTATCTTCTCCAGGCTCGCTCGGCAGTCCTTCGCGTCCTGTATGGTTTGAGAAGCGTGCCTCACGAACCCGCCCGTGGCTTTGAGGAGATGGGCGTTGACCGAGCCCAGCCTGAGGGTCATGGCGTCCTTATCCACGGCGGCATTCTCCTTTGACGCCACCAAGGGAACTTCCAAAAGCGTAGCAGGTGAGGGCGGTCTACCGATAAGACCTAGTTGTGGCGGAGGATAATGCCTTATCAATTCCAACATGATAACGGAGAAAACGTCAGTCTTGCCGAGCAAAGAAGGGCCAGGGTGCGCCGCCGACCAACATCCTAAAGATGACATCGAAGATACTCTCGCAGGTGCGGCCCCAGGTGCATGAGCACTTGCAGCACTGGATTGATCAGGCCGGCAAGATTCCTAGCCCGGAGCTCGTGAGTGAAGTTCTTCAGACCGGGGGACTTAGCAACCTAGTGGGATGGGCCGTAAGCGGTGCCGGCCCGAAAGAAGCGACACGGATGGGCTCAGTAAGAGCAACCGGGTACGATTAGGGAGGAAACATGGGTAAGAAGGAAACGGAGAAGCACTTTGCCCAGCTTGACAAGCGTGTCAAGGAGCTGAATAGAGGGCTCGCCAAGCTAAAGAAGGCCTGGAAGAAGAGGGCTAAGGCGGCCGAGAAGACCGCCACGGAGAAGACAGCCCAGACGGAGCGGACGGCGCGGGCGCGTAAATCGGCTGATATGTGAGTTTCTTAAAGAGGCAGTAGCTCCCGAGCCGTCCGGGGCTCCTTCCTCGCTCGCCGGAAGAGCCAGCGGCTTGAGCCAAGATCGCAAGCGGCCTTGGGGGCTATATCGCCGGGCCAAAGATCGATTGCGGCTTTCCTGGCCGCCAATCACGGTAAATGAAACCTGATCCGCCCGGTCCGCAGCCGGCCCCAGGTCAATCCCCCAGAGCTTCGGGCTCGACCTGCTTGTCGGCCCCATCTCGGTTTGGGAAGACCCGAAAACTAGAATCCACCGTGAGGGCGAGCGCTATAAAAGGCCATGGACGTCATGAGTAGGTGCGATTATTCCGAGCCAACCCAAGCGCAACCTCAGCCAATAGAGGATGTGCAATAAGGGTCTTATGCCGCCACTATCCAAGTAGGGACAGTCCTCGAGACCTACCGAATCGAGCCACATCTGTTCTCGGAGAAACCGTCTAAGAAGATTGACGCGGGGCGCCATCCCGAGTTCATATCTCACGTCGCAAGAGCCTGGCTGCCCGCTCCAGCACGCGCTGCGCCACGGGGCGATGTTCCCAGCGTCCGGCAACGATCTCCTCGCTTCGCTCCAGATCATCGTCAAACTGAGCGTCGAGCACGCGCGCCAAGTCGGGGTCGAAGGCGACCAGGTTGATCTCCTCGTCGAGCTCGGTCGAGCGCGAGTTTAGGTTCGCTGAGCCGATGTTCGCAACTACCCCGTCGATCGTCATTATCTTCGCGTGCAACATCGACGGCTGGAAGTGCCAGATGCGGACACCGCTCTCGAGGAGCCGCGCGTACGACGACTCGCCCGCGAGCTGCACGAACCGCTTGTCGGCGTTTGGCCCGGGCAAGAGGATCTCGACCCGCACCCCGCGCTCCGCCGCGCTCGATAGGCGGTCGTTCAGCTGGGCATCCGGGACGAAGTACGCCGTTGTGATCCGCACCCGCTCCGACGCCAGTTGCAGCAGGGCGAGGAGCAGCGTAGAGATGTCGCTCGATCCGATCTCGGAGGCGCCGCGCACTGCTTGGATCATCGTCGACCCCGGCTGTGGCTGATCGGGAAAGCGGTCGACCGTCGACTCGAAGAGCACATCGTCGGTCTCCACCCAATTGTCGAGGAAGGCCGCGCGCAAGCCATCGACCGCGGGGCCACGGACGCGGAAGTGGGTATCACGCCACTCGTGCTCAGTGCGTGCATCCCCATTCCACTCATCAGCGATACCGACGCCGCCAGTGAACCCGATCTCCTCATCTATCACCAGCACCTTGCGGTGCGTGCGATGGTTAGCCTTGCGCACCTGCATCCGCGCAAGCGGGCGGAACCAACGGATGTGCACCCCCGCCTCGTCCATCTGCGCGAGGAGCGACCTGTCAACCGGGAGCGAGCCCCAGGCGTCGAGCAGCACACGGACGCGCACGCCTGCCCGGGCCCGCGCGGAGAGGGCCTCCGCGAACCTTGTCCCGATCTCGCCGCGCCAGTAGATGAACGTTAGCAGGTCGATGGTTCGCGTGGCGCCGGCGATGCTTTCGAGCATCGCGGGGAAGATCTCGTTGCCGTTGCGGAGTACTTCGACCCTGTTGCCCTCGGTGGCAGGCACGCCGATAATCCCCTCGAGCGCGCGACGAAGTGTCGAGATACGTTTGGCGACAGCATCGGTGCGGGGTTCGATCGGTGAGTCGGCCATCACGACTGCCGGGCGACAGGGGCGTCGTCACCGGTCGAACACCATGTCCCGGGAACCAGGTTCGCGATTCTCAATGCCCCTGCTCATCCTCGGGAACGCAGACGGTGATCGCGGCGGGGTGTACCCGAAACCTCAGGCGCTTCACCGCCGGTCGGGCGCCACCGTCGAGCTCGTACGGCAGCTTCTTCTTCAGGCGAACATCGATCCTAGTCGCCGTGGTCGTCTCGATGAACGGTGACGTGGCGGGGTGCCCGACCAACGTGCGGCCGAGGGTGCGGGCCCAGTCGAGGACGCTGTCGGCGGTAATGATCCCGACGTCCAATCGTCCGTCGTCAGGACGGGCATCAGGGAAGGCCGAGATGCCGCCGAGCACGTCGCCCATATTGCCGACGAGCACGCAGGTCGCCGGTCCTTTGAACCAGTCCATCCCGTCGACTTCGACACGTGCTTGCACGGCATCGCGACCAACGCCGCGGATGCCCGCTACCACGTAGCCGAAGCGTCCGAGCCGGTCTTTAAGATCAGCGTCCGCATCGCGGATCATCACCGCGTCGAACCCGGTCCCAGCCATGGTCCCGAACCGCTCGCCATTCACGGCTCCGACGTCCAGTCTCCGGCGGCGGCCGGACAAGCCGATTCTCACGGCTTCCTCGAGGTCTATGGGAATCCCGAGGTTCCTCGCGAAGAGATTGGACGTGCCGGCGGGGAGGATGGCGAGAGTGATCGGCGCCTTGCCGACCGTGTCGATGCACCGCTGCACCGAACCGTCACCGCCCCATACGAACAGCAGTTCGACGCCCTCATGAACCAGTTCCGCGACCATCTTGGGGACGAACTTAGTCCTAGGAACCTCACGCCAGAGCGGATCGGTGATCCCGTGCTCGGAGAGTAGCGTCCGCAAGGCACCGAGGCCGCCGCCCAGGGTCTTGCTCGAGTGCGCGATCACGCCGACGGAGGTCATAGCGGCGCCTCCGGTGGCGGATGAAGGGGCTGCGGAGATGACGCGTGGCGGTCACGCTCGGCCGCTGCCTCCCTCATGGTCCGTGTGATCAGGAGTGCGAACACCAATGCCAGGCAGCCGAGCAGGACAGCCGCGATGACATCGGTGAGAAAGTGCATCCCGCGATAGAGGCGTGAGACGCCGACGAAGCTCGAGAGCGCGACCGCGATCGCCCACACGAACGTGCGCACGAGCGGGCCGCGGACGAGCGACCACACGACAATCGCCAGTCCGACATACAGAGCCAGCGCTGATGCCATGTGCCCGGACGGATAGCTCGACGTGGGCGGCGCGGCATCTAGCTGCAGTACCGTGGGGCGGTGCCGGCCCACCAGAAGGGTTGTGATCACAAAGATGCCGAACTCAAGTGTCATGGCGCAGGCGAGGAAACCAATCTGACGCCAGTGCTTCCCGATGGCCAGCACGATGAGCGCGAGCGCTGCCACCCCGATTATTGCACCCGTCGATCCGAGTTCGGTGCCAACCCGTGTCACGGTGTCCAGCGCCGGCGTCCGCCCACGGACGAACCATCGGCTCACACTCACGTCAAAGCTACCAAGGCCACCGTGGAGTAAAACACGGGTGAGTAGCAAGCCCAACCCGATGATCACCGCGCCTAGAATAACGAAGGCGATCGCCCATAAAGCCACAGCCGCGGGCTTTAGCCTGTGCGCTGCTAGTCGACGCCCGAGTACTTCGGCGATTCCGCCGGGGCGCGCCGCCAAGACGTTGCGTCCGCCGCTCCCACTCCCACGCCCTGAAGCTGCGTTCACAAGGATTCCCGTCTGTCTTCGGTTCGCGATAGCCTCGGTTTCCCCGCAACCGCGTCCGGGTAAACCCAGAGCCTGAAGATCGAGATGGCGATGCCGTCTCCTCCACTGCACGATCGAAGGAAAGAAAGGGCCGGGGTGATCGAACTCGTCATCGTTGCCGCATTGAGCGTGGTGGTCGGCGTTGCCTGGGGCCTCGTCGTCCGCGCCCTTCCTCATGCTGACCCGGCACGCGCGGCCTCGCAACAGCTTAGTGCCAAGCTCGCCAAGCGCCGCGACCTGCGCCGGTTCCTGCGCGCCCGGCTCGAACCAGAGACGGCGACCGGACTCGCTCTGACGTTCGCGCTCATCGGGGTCCTGATCGCCGGGGTCGCGTTCGGCGTCCTGGTCGCGATGATCCGCTCGAAATCGGGTGTCGTGAACATCGACACCTCGATCACCCGCTGGACGGCCGCCCACGCGACGAGCACATCGCTGAGCGTCTTTGGCTGGCTCACCCAGTTGGGGGGCACCATCGGAACCATCGTGATCGCCGTCGCGACCGTCGCCTACGCCATGCGGGCCCGCGGGCGCTGGAGTATCGCCCTGTTCGTCATTCTCGTCGTCGGCGGGCAGTCGCTACTCGTGAACATCATAAAGATCACCGTCGGGCGCGTGCGCCCCGACGTGCCGCCATTCCACGTCCTATCCGGAGCGTCGTTTCCCAGCGGTCATGCCGCGGCCGCCGCGGCGACTTTGGCCGTCGTCGCACTCGTGTTTAGTCGCGGCGCGTCGCCGCGCACGCGCGCGATACTGGCCGGCGCGGCCGCTGGGATCGCGATCGCCATCGCGTGCACGCGGGTGTTCCTCGGCGCACACTGGACGTCGGATGTCATCGGTGGCGTGATCCTCGGGTGGGTGTGGTTCGGGGTGTGTGCGGTGGCGTTCGGCGGCCGCGTGCTGCAACTCGGTGCACCGGTGAAGGAGGCGGCAGCCGCAGCTACGCCGGCGGCGTCTGGGGACTCGGACTCCCCGGTTCCTTGACGACGGAGAACCGCCCTTTCCTACTTGAACTGTCGTGTGCCGAGCCTCGTCGGCTGCGGATGCATCGTTTCAGCCGGAGTTCTTCCGGGTAACAGCAGTGCCATTGTAAGTCGCGTCGTCCGCTCAGGTGGACGGTGGCTGGCATCGGCGTACGTGGCCTATCGGCATAGGAGTGAAGTGACCATGAGCGAACGGAACCCAGGCGGAGATACGAACCGCGTGGTGGACACTGCGCGAGACGTCGCCGAGAGTCGACCCATGAAATGGGCGGCGCGAGTCGGTCTGACTGCCCGCGGCTGCATCTACCTCGTTATGGGCGTTCTTGCATTGATGCTGGCTTTCGGCAGCCAGAAGCAAGTGGACCAGCGTGGTGCGCTCACCCAAGTGGCCTCTCAACCCTTCGGGAAGATCCTGGTCCTGCTGCTCGCCATCGGGTTCGCGGCATATGCCCTGTGGCGTTTCTCGGAAGCGGCGTTCGGAGTGACCGGCGAAGGGCGCAAGGCGGGCCCGCGGCTGCAGTCACTGGTCAGAGGCATAGCGTACGCGATACTGACCTTCACGGCCGTGTCAGTCCTTCGCGGTGCGGGAAAATCACAGTCCGCGCAGCAGCAGGGGCTGACAGCCAGAATCATGGCGCACTCCGGCGGCCGCATCGCGGTAGGCGTGATAGGGGCAATTATCGTGCTTGTCTCGATTCTCTTGATCGTTCAGGGCTTCAGGCGCAGCTTCATGCGCTACCTCAAGGCTACGCCGCCCCGGACTCGCGAGACTATCCGCATGCTCGGGACCATCGGCACTGTAGCGCGAGGTTTCGTGTTCGCGCTTGTCGGTGCGTTCGTCATCTGGGCCGCTTGGAGCTACTCGCCGCAGAAGGCCGGCGGGATCGACGTGGTCCTAAAGACGGTGCTGGTGGGACACGCCTATGGACGTCCGCTGGTAGTCCTCGTCGGTCTGGGCCTGTTAGCGTTCGGTGTCTACGGATTGGCCGAAGCCCGCTATCGGCGGGTCTAGTGCGCCCCGCCCCGGGCATCTCGCATCCTCCCACCGTCACCCGACGCCTTTAGGTCGTGTGGGTGAGATGACCGGGATCTGGCTGTTTTTCGCGACCTCCCACCGGGTATGCAGCCTCCATCGAACCAGCGAGCCAGGCAGTCAGGCCTACATGAACGAGCATGGTGCCATGGTCGAAAGATACGAGGGCCTTCTGGCAACGAACGAGATG
>JADGPI010000046.1 GCA_017882525.1 Thermoleophilia bacterium | reverse complement strand
TGCACCGCCGGAACGTCGATCAGGTCTGCGAGCTCGTCCAGTTTCAGGCCGTCGGTCTCAAACACGGCGAGCGTTAGCTCCTGCGCGGCTCCGTCGGGTTCGGGCGGGATGTCCATGCATCTCCAATGAGAACTGTCGCACTGCTTGGTTGGCATGATACCGCACTGGAATGCGGGGACAGCCTCAAAGAGCGGCAGACGTGTGGCCCACCCACAGACGAGCAAGCCCCCTCTTGCCGCCCTACTTCCCAGTGACCACTGGCGGAGCGCCGTTCCCGTGATGGACCGCTGCCTCCCCCAGGAGCTCCTTCAGCTCGGCGAAAAGGCTGGCCTGGGGATCGACTCGGAAACCCTCGCCGAAACGTAACCGCCGGGCTCCAGACGGCGTGCCGACGTACATGTCCACGAAACACTGCCCGGGGAAACGGCTGAGGATGTGCTTGAGGTCCTCGATGATGCTGCTGGGCTGGGTCTCGCCGTCGACCACCAAAGCCAGCGGCTCCAGGCCGGTCTTGGGGGTGAAGGCTTCTATGGCCAGCGGGATCAACTTGATCTCGGCCTCGTCTTTGTGGTCCACCCGGCCTTTGATCTTCACCACCTTGTCTTCCACCAGGAGTTCCTTGTTCTCCAGGTAAAAGCTGGGGAAGCACAACATCTCCACCGTGCCCTCCAGGCCATCGATGGTGACGAAAGCCATGGTCTCCCCCGACTTCTTGGTGGTGATCCGCTTCACCGCCGAGACCATGCCCACGATGGTGGTGATGGTACCGTCCGCTAGGTCGGCGAGTTGCGAGATGAGGTGGTCTGCTTCACGGCGCACCTGGTGCCGGATGTCTTTGAGCGGGTGCGAGCTCACGTAAAGGCCCAGCGTCTCCTTTTCCAACGCCAGAAGTTCTTCCCGGGAGAAGTCATCGCGAGGGATCTCTACCGGAGGCGCCCCGTTGCTGCGCGACCCGTTCTTGCGCTCCCCGACGCTCGGTGCGTCCGCAGCGCCGGCGCCATCGTCCAGCAGATCGAATATCGACCCTTGCCCGGAGTCCGTATCAGCCTTGGTCTTCTTGCCATGGGACAACGCCTGGTTCATCACCAGGAGCATGCCCCGCCGAGATGGCCCGATGGAATCCAGGGCCCCGGACTTGATGAGGCTCTCCAACGCCCGCCCATTGACGATGCTCATGTCCACCCGCTCGGCAAAGTCGAACAGACCTCGGAACGGCCCGTCGTCGCTCCGCGCCTCGATGATATTGCGGATGGCCGTCTCCCCCACGTTCTTCACGGCGTTCAGGCCGAAACGGATACGCTCCTCCACCACCCTGAAGCCCATGGTGGATTCGTTGATGTCCGGCGGCAGCACTTCGATGCCCATCTCGTTGGCCACACTCACGTAGAAGGGCACCTTGTCCTTGGTGTCCATGACGCTCGAGATGAGAGCGGCCATGTACTGAACGGGAAAGTTCGCCTTGAGATAGGCGGTGCGATAGGAGATGAGCGCGTAGCAGGCGGCGTGCGACTTGTTGAACGAGTAGTCCCCTGCTTTCACCATGAGGGACCAGAGGTGGTCTATGGCCTGGGCCGCGGTTTCCGAAAGCTTCGCGCCTTCCCGGAACTTGGGCTCGAGCTTGTCCATGTTGGCCCGGATCTTCTTGCCGATGGCCTTGCGCAGATCGTCGGCCTGGGACGGACTGAAGCCGGCGATGCGCTTGGAGATCTCCATGAGCTGTTCCTGATAGATCGCCACTCCGTAGGTCGGGCGCAGGATAGGCTCCAGCCGCGGGTCCTCGTAGGTGACTCCATCCGGATTGCGTTTGTTTCGCGCGTAGAGCGAGATGAACTCCATGGGACCGGGCCGGTAGAGAGCCACCAGCGCGATGAGATCATCGAACCGGGTGGGCTGGATGTCTCGCAAAGCTTCGCGCATGCCGCTCGATTCGAACTGGAACACGCCCTCCGAGTCTCCCCGGGACAGCATCTGATAGGTCTTCGGATCGTCCAGTGGGATCGTTTCGATATCGAAATCCGGGTGGCCGCTGGTGCGGAGAATGCGGACCGCGCTGTCGATCACGTCAAGGTTGCGCAGGCCGAGGAAGTCCATCTTGAGCAGGCCCAGCTTCTCCACGTCTCCCATGGACACCTGCGTGACCACCTCGGCATCGCCCTTTTGCATGAGCGGCAGGTGCTCGGTGAGCGGGCCCTTGGAGATGACCACCCCGGCGGCGTGGATGGAGTCCTGGCGGATGAGCCCCTCGAGCGGCTTGGCTACGTCCACTACTTGCCGCACCAGCTCTTCCGCGTCGTAGGCGGCGCGCAGCTCCTGCCGGTCCTGGAGGCAGTCGTCGAGCGTGGACTTGGGCCCCTCGGGGATGAGCTTGGCGATGCGATCGGCCACGCCGTAAGGGACGTCCATGACCCGGGCGGCATCGCGGATGGCTTGCCGCGCCTTGATGGTGCCGAAAGTGGCTATCTGCGCCACCCGATCGCGCCCGTACTTGTTGGCGACGTACTCGATCACCTTCTCCCGGCCTTCCACCGAGAAGTCGATGTCGATGTCCGGCATGCTGATACGGTCGGGGTTCAGGAAGCGCTCGAAGAGCAGGTCGTACTCGATCGGGTCGAGGTCTGTGATGCCCAACAGGTACGACACCAGCGAGCCAGCGGCCGAACCCCGGCCCGGGCCCACCGGGATGCCCGACCGTTTTGCGAAGCTCACGAAGTCCCACACGATGAGGAAGTAGGGCGGGTAACCCATCTTCTCCACCACGGCCAGCTCGCTCTCCAGCCGCTGGCGCACCTGCTGAGTGGCCCCCGCGGCGTCCTGGATCTTGTACCGCTTCACCAGGCCCTTTTCGCACTGCTCCCGCAAGTAGCTCGCCTCGGTATAGCCGTCCGGCACCGGGAAGGGTGGGATGAGAATCTCGCCCAAGGCGATCTCGACGTTGCAGCGCTCCGCTACCTCCAGCGTGTTCGTCACCGCATCGGGGTAATCGCGGAACGCCTTGCGCATCTCGTCCTCGGTCTTGAAGTAGAACTCCTCCGAGGAGAAGCGCAACCGGTTCTCGTCCGCCAGCCGCGACCCGGTCTGGATGCACAGGAGCACGTCGTGGGCCGGCGCGTCTCGCTCGCGCAGGTAGTGCACGTCGTTGGTGGCCACCAACTTGAGCCCGGTACGTGCCGCCAACTCCGACAAGCGCGGATTGACCTCCGCAAGTTCGCGGATGCCGGTCTCCTGGATTTCCAGGTAGAGGTTCTTCTCCCCAAAGACCCCGCGCAACCGTACTATTTCGGCTTCAGCAGCGTTGATCTGACCATGCTGGAGTGCTCGCGAGAGTCGCCCGCTCGGACAGCCAGAGAGGCAGATGATGCCTTCCGCATGGCGCTTCAGCGTTTCGTAGTCGACGCGCGGCTTGAAGTAATACCCCTCGAGGAAGGACAGGCTCCCCAGCTTGAGCAGATTGTGGTACCCGGCATCGTTCTCCGCCAGCAGAGTGAGATGCCAGCGCTCCTCAGTCTGGGCGTCTTTGTGGAACCGGTCTTCCACCACGTAGGCCTCAAGCCCGATGATCGGCTTCACGCCGGCCTTATG
>JADGPI010000269.1 GCA_017882525.1 Thermoleophilia bacterium | reverse complement strand
GGCGAGACCGCGGTGCGCACGCGGCAGACGTGACGGCGCTCTGCCGCGCGGCGGGTAATATGGGACTACGCGGAGCGGCGTTCGGTCTGGTGGCCGGCCCGGTCTTCAAAACCGGTGTTGGGCGGTAGTCCCGTCCAGGGTAGGTTCGATCCCTATGCCGCTCCGCCATCTGTTTTGTAGGTGTTTTACTTCTTCAGACCGGCACTCGGTGGCGCTTTCGTAGGCGCTGCGAGAAAGGCGGCCTGATAGAATCAGGGCAGCCACCGGAAAGCGTGGATCAAGCCCCAGTCGCGGAGGACCAAGGGTGGATGACAAGAGGAACAAGCTGCAGCAGAAGTACTGGGTCGACAGGATCGACGGAAGGGATCTATCCGGCGGAGACAGAGTAGATTCCAAATACTTCGTCCTTGATTACGTGCACGATCCGTATGCCATCCCCGCCTTGGAGGCGTACGCTGCTGCCTGTTCCAGAGATTTCCCTAATCTTTCGATCGAGATAAGCGGGCTGATCAGGAGTCTGAAGAGCCAATCCTGAGTTTGCCGTATTCCCGGAGATGTAACGCCGCGCCTCACGCGCTCGCGCACAAACACCGGGCCGTCACGCGGCTCCCGGTATTCTCGCGGCGGCTCCCAGTATCTTCGCGGCGGTCTCTCTCACCAGCGCCATGGTTGCCTCGTCTATCTGGCTGACGGCTCCTATCTCCACGCCGCACGCTCTTATGGGGTAGACCTCCTCGAATCCGAGGCGGCGGAACAAGCTCTGGTATCTCTCGACAATGTCGCCGAACTCCCCTTCGTCGGGATTCCCTTGGGTGACGATCAGCGCGAGTTTTTTCCCCGTCGGGAGCCGGGTTGCTTCACGATTCGTTATGAAGTCCGGCGGAAGGTACGAGTACAGCCGGTCGATCAGGCTCTTGAACTGAGCGGTCACCTCGCCAAAGTATATGGGCGTGGAGGCGACGACCACGTCCGAGCCGCCGATGTCCGCAAGTAAGGGGCTCAGATCATCTTCGGTACCGCAGCTTTCCGAGGTGGTCTTGCAGGTCTGGCAGTCTTGGCATCCGCGGTAGACAAGCTTGTTGAGCTCGTAGGTGCGGGCCGACGCGCCTTGTTCCGCGAGTAGATTGACCAGCGCGCCTGCGATCAGCGCACAGTTCCCTTTTTCCCTCGGACTGCCGACTATGCAGGTGACGTTCAATCGGTTCTCTCCTGTTCACGTTGGGTTTCCGGCACGAGAAAGTCTACGGCAACGTCGCGAAGACCGTCACACGGACTGCGGCGAAACTTGCCCGCACCCCCGGCCGTGAAACTTGCCCGTAACCTTGGCCGCGCAACTTGGCCATGAAACGAGCGAGCCCCGGGTATATGCGTGGGAGCACGGTTCGAGCGAAAATGAGGAGGAGCCATGCCCGAGAGCCATAAGGAGCTCGTTCGGCGCTACTTCGAAGAGGTCATCAACGCCAGGGGACTGGAGGCGTGCGCGCAGATAGTCTCCGAGGACTATGTAGAACACGCCGTCGCTCCGTTCGGACGGTCGGAGCCCGGGCACGTCAACGGTCCAATCGCGACGCGGGAATCGCTCGAGTGGCTGATCGCTCAGTTCCCGGATATCCACATGACGATCGAGGCCCTCGTCTCGCAGGGTAACACCGTGGTCGCCCGGGTCCTGAGCGAAGGAACCAACCTCGGGAAGCTGAACGGCATTCTTCCCCCGACAGGAAGGCGGTTCGTGGCTCGGCAGAGTCACTGGTTCCGAGTCGAGAACGACAAGCTGGCAGAGCATTGGGCTACGCGCGAAGACCTCCCCGCGATGCTACAGCTCGGGGTAGTGCAGCCGCCCGGTCCGTCCCAATCGTCCGCCGACATCGACCGATGGCTCCAGCTCTATTTGACCGCCTGGAAGACAGACGCCCCGGATGACATCGCACGCCTATTCACCGACGACGCCCGGTATTTCACGGAGCCCTTTCGCGACGCGATCAGCGGAAAAGACGCGATCGTGGCCTGGTGGATCGAACACGGGGACTCGAAGACGGCGTGGACCTTCGAGTCCAAGAGGATCGCCCGCGAGGACGGCGTCTACGTGGTGCATGGCATCACGGGATATCCTAAGGACGAAGCAAAACCGGCAGCCGCCAGGGTGTACCACAATCTGTGGTTTGTGACGCTCTCCGACGACGGCCGAGCCAGCGAGTTTGTCGAATGGTGGATGCTTGTGCGGTAGCCGTGGGTCTAAAGTAGCGCCCGGACGGCCGCGGCGGCCTCTCCGAAGTCCCCTTCCTTGAGGCAGTAACGCATTTTCACGAATTCGCCGCGCAGGCGGCGGACGTCTTCTTTCGCCGGGGCGCGGCGCAGGATGATGTCGGCCATCAGACGGGCCACCTCGCCGAACCCCTCTGGCCCCATGCCGAAGCGTGTCATCTCCGCTACGCCAAGGCGTAGCGCGCCGGAAGCGGTGAAGCCCTCCTCCACCGGTGTTGGCTGGTAGTTGCAGATGATGTTGTTGTCTTCGAGCCGTTGCGCGATCTCGGGCCCTCGCCCATAGCCGACCTCCACCACCACCTGGTGGGTCTCCGTGAAATCGATCGCGGGGTCGCCCGCCACCCGTAACCCCTGGTCCGCCAACGCCCGCGCGAAAGCCTTGGCATTCGCAATCACAGCCGGCTGATATTCATTCTTAAAATGGTTCATCTCGTACGTGGCTACGAGTAAGCCCAGCAGCGTGCCCAGGTGATGGTTGGATACCGACCCTGGGAAAGTCCTTCTGCGCACGGATTCCCATAGCTCGTAGCGCTCCTCCGGC
>JADGPI010000268.1 GCA_017882525.1 Thermoleophilia bacterium | reverse complement strand
CGGCGGCAAAGCGAACCTTTCCTTGCTCGAGACCGGCGGCGCGGCTCTGGTGGTAAGCCAGTTCACGCTCTTCGCCGATTGTCGGCGAGGCCGCAGGCCATCCTTCAGCGACGCGGCCGACCCCTCGATCGCCGAACAGCTGGTGGAGGAGTTCCGGCTGGCGCTCGAGCGCATGGGGGTGCCCACGGGATCGGGCGTGTTCGGCGCGCACATGACCGTGTCGCTCGTCAACGACGGGCCGTATACGATCCTCCTCGACACGGAGGAGTTGAACTCGCCTCGCAGGCAGAAAGACGATCGCGTATGCGAGGCCCACTGAGACATGGCCTATCCCGACTACCACACCCACACGTCCCGTTGCGGTCACGCCATCGGCGATTCCATTGAATATGTCGAAGCGGCCCTCGCTATGGGACTACCGGGCATCGGCATCGCCGATCACATACCGTTGCTCCCCGAACCGGACCCCGAGATCTCCATGGGTATGTGCGAGCTGGTGGACTACGTGGCAGAGGTGGCGGCGCTCAAGGCACGCTTCCCCGGCTACGTTCTCCTCGGAGTCGAGGCCGACTATCGTCCTGGCACGCTCTCCGAGGTAAAAGACTTGCTGGCAAGCCATCCCTTCGACTACGCGATCGGGTCTGTGCACCATTTAGGCAGTTGGGGCATCGACGACGAGAGACAGATCGAAGAGTACGCCGGTCGCGACATCGACGATGTCTACTTGGAGTACTTCGAGCTGGTGGGGGACGCCGCGGAGTCAGGTGCCTTCACGATCATCGGCCATCTGGATCTCGCGAAGAAGTTCGGTTTTCGGCCAAGCCGGTCCCTTGCTGTGGAGATGGAGAACCTTGTGGGCCGCATCGCCCGCTCTCGGGTGCTCGTGGAGATCAACACGGCCGGACTGCGCAAACCTGTAGCGGAAGCATATCCGTCGATCGGTTTGCTCGGCCTGCTGCAGGAGTACAGGGTGCCGATCACCTTCGGCTCCGACGCTCATAAACCGCAAGACGTGGGCGCGGACTTTGATCACGCCGCAGCACTCGCCTCCGCGGCCGGGTATGCTGAGTATGCAACCTTGGCAGAAGCTGGCGGCACAGGTAGGGCAAAGGTAGTCCTTCGGCCTCTCGACACGGCCACCGGACTGAGCGGGCCGGCCGGACTGAGCAGTCTGGGCGGACGGAGCGGGCCGGACGAAGTGGCGGGGCCATCACACCCGAGGGAGACAGGCCGGTGAGAGCGGAGATCATCTTCAATCCTACGGCAGGCAGAGGCAGGGCGGCCGCCATCGCGTCCACGGTGCAGAAAAGCCTTGCGAAGAGAGGCCTCGATACCCAGCTCCACGTGACGGAGAAGTCAGGCGACGCGACTACCCTCGCATGTGCCTTCGCCGGCAACGCGGACATCGTCGTAGCCGTGGGTGGCGACGGCACGGTCAATGAGATCGCGAACGGACTGGCCTGCAGCCCGACCAGTCTCGGCATCGTCCCGGCCGGCACAGTCAACGTGCTGGCCCTCGAGTTGGGCCTGCCCTTCCAGGTGGAACGGGCGTGCAACGTGATCGCGGAAGGCCGAACCATCGCGATGGACCTCGGCAAGGCGAACGGGCGCCGATTCGTTCTCATGACCGGCATTGGAGTCGATGCCCTCACAGTCCGGAACGTCGACCCCCGCGCTAAACGGATGTTCAGGGAGCTGGCCTTCCTTTCCACGGGCCTGCGCCTGGGCTTCACCACCCACCCCACTCCATTCCTGGTTCGAGCGAACGGCGAGGAGCACACGGCGATATTCGCCGTCATCGGCAACAGTCGCTACTACGCCGGCCGACTCGGCATGACGAGCAGCGCCGACCCCACCGATGGCGTCCTCGACCTGATCATGTTCACCGGCCGTAGCCGAGCGGCTCTGGCCTCGTTTTGGCTGGGCGTGCCGAGCGGCCTTCACATGCGCCACCCCGAAACCGTCTACGTGCTCACAGAAAAGGCAGAGATCACCCCGATCGAGAAAGAGGACGTCGTCTGGTTTCAGACCGATGGAGAGCTGGCTGGTAGAATTCCAGTGACGGTCGAAGTCGAGCCCCACGCCCTGAACGTGCTCGTTCCCTAGGGTGCGTGGGCTGAAAACCGAGAAGAGAGAAGGAAAATGAGGCGTTTTGTAAGCAAAGGCGTAGTGCCGGCGATGGTGCTGCTGGCGCTCGCGCTGGCGTTCTCCCTGGGGCTCATCGCCTGCTCCGGTTCGACGTCCACCAGTAGCACTACGGCCACGTCTGCAAGCTCCGACACCACGGCAGCTAGCTCAGACACCACTTCCGGGGGCACCGTTTCCACCGCCGCCGGCAGTAGCACCGGCTCGACAGTCGTCCAGGGAGGAAAGACCGCGGCGGAATGGCAGACCGAGCTTCCGGGCCTCCAGAAAGCTGTCCAGGACAATCCCACCGACCTGACGGCACTCCAAGCTCTGGCGGTCGCTCAGTACCAACTGCAGAAGTACGACGATGCCGCGGCCACCTACGAGAAGATGCTGGCAGTCAAAGACGAACCCCTCACCCACAACAACTACGGGAACGTGCTCCGCGACGCCGGGAAGAACGACCTGGCTATAGCGCAGTACCAAAAAGCAATCGCAGGAGACCCGACGCTGGTCGTGGCATACATCAATCTTGCGGTGATGTATTCCACGGCTGGAGATCTGACGAACGCCGACAAGGTGCTCAGTCAGGGTATCGGCGCGACCACGGGCGACGATCAGACCCGTCTCAAGGCGGTCAAGGAGAAACTGGACAAACCCGCCACCACCACAACAACGAAGGGCTGAGCCGCCGCCTACTGGCCGCCGAACTCAGTGATCTCGGGGCGGCAGGCGCATAAGCGCCTGCCGCCCCGTTCTGGTCTCAAGCTTTGGCTATCTCCACGGTCACGGCCAAGCCGTTGACCTTGAGCTCTTCACGGTAGAAACCGGCCGCCGGGCCGTCGCGTGGCTCAGCCGGCGCGGCCGGCCCCGCGGGAGACGGAGCCGCCTCGAGCGCCACCGCCAGGGTCTCTCTCTTGACCCACTCACCATGCTCGGCCAGCACGGCCAGCACCTCGTCAGGGCCCGTGACTCGGAGGTTGATGCGGTCGTCGATCTCGAAGTCCGCGGCCTTCCGGGTGTTCTGGATGTGATGGACCAGCTCCCGAGCGAGACCCTCGCGCATCAGCTCGGGGGAGAGACGGGTGGAGATGGCCACCGCCAATGTGCCTTCTCGTTCCACGCGGAAGCCTTCCTTTTCGTGGGCCTCCACGATGAAATCGTCCGGCGCGAACTCGTGCTCGTGCCCGCCCACGGTCACCATCGCCGAGCGGCCGGCGCTGATCCGGTCGCCCAGGTCATCGGCTGGGAGGGCGGCCACGGCCGCGGCCACCTCCGGCATGTTCTTGCCGAAGCGCGGCCCAAGAGTACGGTAGTTGGGCTTCACCACATAGTTGACCAACTCGCCGGCCGAGGCCACGAACTCGATGGCCTTCACGTTCAGCTCTTCAGCCACCACAGCGGCCAGACTCTCCACCGCGGCGCGTCCGCGGTCGCCGGCCGCGACCACTGCCACCTCTATGGGCTGGCGGGTCTTGATCTGCGCCGAGTTGCGCGCCGCCCGGCCGAGATTCACCACTTGCCGCGCCGCGGCCATGCGGAAGGAGAGATCTTCGTCGATGAAGGTCTCGTTAGCCACCGGCCAATCGCACAGATGCACCGACTCCGGCACCTCCGCATAACGTTCGCCGACCAGATTTTGATAGAGCTCCTCCGCCAGGAACGGGGTGAAGGGAGCCAACAACTCGCTGAGCGTGGCCAGACATTCGTACAAGGTGAGGTAGGCCGAGACCTTGTCCTCGTCCGCCTCGCTCTTCCAGAAACGGCGGCGCGACCGGCGCACGTACCAGTTGGACAGCTCGTCCACGAAGTCGGCGATGGCCCGCCCCGCGCTGAAGGCGTCGTACTGATCGAGCTCGGTAGTGACCTTCTTCACCAGAAGGTGCAGGTCTCCCAGGATCCAGCGGTCCATGAGGCTGCGCTCTTCAAAGGGGACGTCGTGCACCGCGGGGTCGAAACCGTCGATGTTTGCGTAGAGTGTGTAGAAAGAGTAGGTGTTCCAGAGGGTCAGGACGAACTTGCGGATCACCTCGTCGATGTTCTCCGGCCCGAACCGGCGCGGCAGCCAAGGCGAGCTGCTGGTAAAGAGGTACCAGCGCAACGAGTCGGCGCCTTGCTTGTCCAGGATGCTCCATGGGTCGACCACGTTGCCCAGACGCTTCGACATCTTCTGGCCCTCGCTGTCCAGGATGTGCCCAAGGCACAGCACGTTCTTGTAGCTGGTGTGGCCGGTGAGGAGGGCGCTGGTGGCCAGCATGCTGTAGAACCAACCCCTGGTCTGGTCGATGGCTTCGCAAATGAAGTCGGCGGGGAAGTGGGTGCGCCACTCCTCCTGGTTCTCGAACGGGTAGTGCCATTGCGCCACGTGCATGGACCCCGAATCGAACCAGGCGTCGATAACTTCGGGCACGCGCTTGGCCGGAGCCCCACACTCCGGGCAGGCAAAGACGACCTCGTCAACGAACGGGCGATGAAGCTCGAGGTGAGAAAGGTCGCGGCCGGCCAGCTCGCTCAACTCTGCGCGGCAGCCCACCACCCTGTCGTGCCCGTGCTCGCAACGCCACACCGGGAGCGGCGTGCCCCAGTACCGTTCGCGAGAGAGCGACCAGTCGATGTTGTTCTCCAGCCATTTGCCGAAGCGGCCGTGCTTGAGGTGGTCCGGGTACCAGTTCACCTCTTCGTTGGCCGCCAGAATCGCGTCTTTCCGGGCCGTGGTGCGCACGTACCAGGCCGTCTTGGCGTAATAGATCAGCGGCGTGTCGCAACGCCAACAGTAGGGGTAGTTGTGCTCGTAGGGCTGCCGGGCCCAGAGCACGCCGCGAGACTCGAGGTCGTCCATGATGGCCGGGTCGGCATCCTTGACGAACAGACCGGCCCACGGCGTGACCTCCGCCGTGAAGCGGGCTTCCTCGTCAACAGGCATGATCACCGGCAGATCGTTGGCCTGGCCTACGATAAGGTCGTCGGCGCCAAAGGCCGGGGCGATGTGCACGATCCCGGTTCCTTCGTCGGTGGCCACGTAGTCGGCCAAGACCACGTACCAGGCTGGACGGTCAGGCGGCACGAACTGATACGGCGGCTCGTAGCGGCGTCCCGCCAGCGCGGACGCCGGGAAGGTCTCCTCGACAACGGCCTCGGGGCCGAGGACGGACGTGGCCAGGTCCGCCGCGAGAACGAAGTATTCGTCGCCGAACTTCACCCGGGCGTAGGCGATGTTGGGGCCGACCGCCGCCGCCACGTTGGAGATGAGAGTCCACGGGGTGGTGGTCCACACGAGCAGGCTCACCGGGAGACCGTCGTGGGTCTCGGGAGTGTCGTCGGACGCCAGAAGCCGGAAGCGCACGTATACCGAAGGGTCGGTCACCAACTGGTAACCCGACGCCACCTCGTGCGATGACAGCGCCGTGCCGCAGCGCGGGCAGTACGGCACTACCTTGTGCCCTTCGTACAGCAGGCCCTGTTTCGCGAACTCCGAGAGGATCCACCAGACCGACTCGATGTAGTCGTCGGTCATCGTCATGTAGGCATCGTCCAGATCGAGCCACATGCCTATACGCTCGGTCATGCGGTTCCAGTCGTCCACGTAGGCCGTCACGGATTCTTTGCACAGCTGGTTGAACTCGGCCACGCCGTACTTCTCGATCTCTTCCTTGTGGTTGAAGCCGAGCCGCTTCTCGATCTCGAGCTCCACCGGCAGCCCGTGGCAGTCCCAACCGCCCTTCCTGCCCACGTGATAGCCCCGCATCGTGCGAAAGCGCGGATAGATGTCCTTGAACACCCGCGCCAACACGTGATGGACGCCGGGTTTGCCGTTAGCCGTGGGAGGTCCTTCGGAGAACACCCATTCCGGGCGACCCGCACGCAACTGGAGGCTCTTTTCAAAAATGGCGCGTTCTTTCCACCAGCCAAGAATCCGCTCCTCCAGGGCGGGGAAGCTCTGACCGGTGTCCACGACTCGATAGACACGTCCGGCGCTGGACGGGACGGCGGCCGTGCCCGAGACGGCGCTACCGGTGCTCCCGGTCCTGCCGGCATCGCCGACGATTCCAGTGTCGATACGCCCGGGCTCCGCGCCCGTCACGCTCGGATCTTCGCCAGCGGCCATGCGCTCCTCCTCACTCACGACTCAACCCCTTCATATTCTCCACAAAACGCAAAAACCCCGTCCTCGCGCCGCACCTGACGACCCCAAGGCCGTGGTGCTCGCCGGTTGCAAGAACTGCTGCGAAGCCGGCACGCGTAGGGACGGGGGATAACCCGCGGTACCACCCTACTTGGCCACGCCGCTGCGTGGCCCACTCACCGGGCGCTCATCCGTCGAGACAAGCTCCTCGAAACGCTCATCGGGCGGCGGACAGGCCCACCTTCTATAACGGGAAGAACCCGGCCAGATCTACTGGGTGAAGCGCCGGAGGTGTCCCGCGGGACGGCGAGGGTCGCTCGCGCCTTGCGTGGTGCACTTCCCCCCGCTGGAGTAACCTTGGACCGCGAGCGGCTCGTGGCGACTCCGGACAGGTCGTAGCTCGACCGTTCGGCTGGCGGCTCGGGGAGGATATTCGACACTGATTCCCGCCGGGCTCCCACCATCCCCGGCTCGCTGATGGGAAGAGCAGTGCCTACTCGTTCCCGTCAATGCCTTTGCGCTGCGGTAGTCTATTCGTATGCAGGGCAAACTTCAAGGAGCGGACCTTGCCTGAAGGGGACGGACGGCCAGAACTGAGTGACTCGCCGGGAACGCACACCGGAGCTGAGCGTCGCGGCGAGACTGAGCGCCGCGTGAAGCCCGAACGGCGCAACGCGACGGAACTTTTCGCGTCGGCCGACCGGCGGTCCGATAGCGAGCGCCGGCGTGAAGCCGCGCGCCGGGCAAAGACCGAGCGGCCGGCCGGACCCGAACGGCGCACGGAGGCTAATCGCCGGCTTCGTACAAAGCGCTCGTGGCTGGCACGGCGCCGCAACCTGGTGATCGTCTGCGCCGCGGTGGTGATCGTGCTGGCGGTGGCGATCGCCTTCGCGGTAGACCGCACTCACGGGGACGGCAGTCAGGCGGGGCGCACGACCAGCGGCAACACCAGCGTCGCCGGCTCGTCCCCTTACGACCTGACTGAGGCCCCAGCCAGCGCCGACCTCAAGATCATCAAGGGCGCCAAATTCGTCAGCATCGACCTGGTGACATCTGGCAAGCTCACGAGCTACAGCCTGGACGCGGCTCTGCCGGGCATGAAGTCGATCCAGACGGCGATCCTCAAGGCAAAAAGGTCCGACGCCGTAGTCGGCCCGACCGGCAACTCCATAACGTTCGTCACTTCAGACCGGCAAACGGTCACCTTCACCCTCGATCTAGATCAGGGTCTCGTGAGCCGAGGAGGCGTGGCCTGGAAGCCGCAAGGCGACATCAAAGCCCTGGTGCTCGCGGCCACAACCACGACCACGTGACTTACGGCGACCGATAGTCACGACCCCCCGGGATGTCGCCAACGCTCCGGGAGGGTACAATGCCTCGGACAGTGCTGTACACGGAGCGGTTTGCGTGGAGCAGCCCATGATCTATCTGGATAACGCGGCCACCTCCTGCCCTAAGCCTCGTGAAGTAGTGCAGGCGGTGGAGCAGGCCCTGAGCGACGTATGCGCCAACCCGAGTCGTGGAGCGTATGAGTTGTCCCTGCAGGCCTCCCGGGCGCTCTTGCGTTCGAGGCGTGCCGTAGCCGGGCTTTTCGGCATCGACGATGAGTCGCGGGTCATCTTCACACTCAATGCCACCCACGCTCTCAATCTAGCGCTCAAGGGCGTTTTTAGTGCGCGCGCGCCGGAGCGAGGCGCTCATATGGTCACCTCCCGACTGGAGCACAACGCAGTCGCGCGGCCCCTGGCGACGCTCGAACGCCGCGGAGTCGCGGTCACCCGGGTCCCATGCACTCCGGACGGCACCACGGATCCCGCCGACATCCTGGCGGCCGTCCGCCCGGAAACCCGCTTGGTCGTGCTCACCCATGCATCGAACGTACTCGGGACCCTCCTGCCCATAGCAGAGGTGGGCCTGGCGCTCAAAGAGTGGGGCATCCCCCTCCTGGTGGACTCTGCGCAAACGGCGGGCTGTTTCCCCATAGACGTCGAGCAGATGGGCATCAGCCTGCTCGCCATCTCCGGCCACAAAGGGCTGCTCGGCCCTCAAGGGGTCGGCGCGCTCTACATCGCCCCGGGTCTCGAGCTCGAGACCCTCGTCGAGGGAGGCACGGGGAGCCGCTCCGAGTCCTTGGAACAGCCTGCTGAAACCCCGGATCGCTACGAAGCGGGCACGCCCAATACGCCGGGCATCGCCGGGCTGGCGGCCGGCATAGAGGTGTTGGTCCGCGAGGGTGTGGCGGCGGTCGGAGCGCGCGAACTGGCCATGGCTCGCCGGCTCCGGGAGCGGCTCGCGCAGATCGAGGGCATCAGGTTGTACGGGCCGGCCAACGGCACTCCCGCGGCCCCCATCGTGCCGCTCGCCGTGGAGGGGATGGCTTCCGCCGACGTGGCTCATGTTCTCGACCGGGAGTTCCACATCGCCGTAAGGGCCGGCCTCCACTGCGCCCCGGAGGCCCACCGCGTGGCCGGGACCCTTGAGACCGGGCTCGTGCGTCTCAGTATCGGCCATGCGACAACCTGGGCAGACATCGACGCGGCCGTCGAAGCCCTGACCGAGATCGCCGGCAAACCGGCGGAACACTGGCTTAAGAACTGGGAGAAGATGAATGTTCGATAGCACCCTCAGCGCGTCCGCCCTGCAAGACGAAGAGATGCAACACGTTGCCCGGCGCGCTGGGCACATAGCCACCAACATCGCGTCGGTCATCCTCGGCAAAGAGGAGATCATCCGTGCCTGCGTCGTGGCCTTGCTCGCCGGAGGCCATATCATCGTGGAGGACTTTCCCGGCGTGGGCAAGACCCTGCTGGCCAAGTCTTTGGCCCGGTCGGTCAACTGCCGCTTCACGCGGGTCCAGTTCACGCCAGACCTGCTCCCCAGCGATGTCACCGGAGTGAGCGTCTTCAACCAGAAGACCGGTGAGTTCGAGTTCCGGGCCGGCCCGATCTTCGCCAACATCGTACTCGCAGACGAGATCAACCGGGCTTCCCCCAAGACCCAATCCAGCCTGCTGGAAGCCATGGAAGAGCGCCAGGCGACCATCGACAACATCACCCACCCGATCGAACCTCCTTTCATGGTCATCGCGACGCAGAACCCCATCGAGTACGAGGGCACATACCCCCTGCCGGAGGCTCAGCTCGACCGGTTCATGATGCGCTTGAGCCTGGGTTACCCATCGGCGGAAGCGGAAGAGGCGATCCTCCACGAGCAGACCTCGCACAACCCGTTGGAGGAGCTCGAGCCGGTCCTGAACAGCGCGGAGGTCCTTTGGATGCAGCAGGCCGTGACGCGGGTGAGGGTGGCCCCAGCCTTGAGACACTATGTGGTGGCGATCTTGGGGGACACCCGAGAGCAGCGAAACGTGTACCTGGGCGCCAGTCCGCGCGCCGGCATCTCGCTGTTGCGAGCCGCCAAGGCGCTCGCCTTGCTGCGCGGCCGCGATTTTGTTGTGCCCAAGGACATCAAAGACCTGGCCGGACGCGTACTCGCCCACCGCCTCATGCTGTCGCCGGACGCTAAGGTGCACGGCCTGACTCCTGAGGCAGTGGTGGCCAAAGTCCTCGACACCGTGCCCGTCCCCGCGAGCTAGACATGCCGATACCAACCGCCCGCGGCTTCGGCGTGTTGGGGCTGGTCATCGGGACCTACCTGGCTGCGCGCCTGCTTGGGACCTGGGAGCTCTACCTTCTCGCGTTCGCGTTCCTTGCCACCATGGTCGTCTCGTGGCTCCTGGTCCTCGCTACCGGCCGCCGGCTCGAGGTGGAGAGAGCCATCACTCCCGAACAACCCATCGCCGGTGAGGAGCCCGAATTCAGATTCCGTGTCAAGAATGCGTCTCTCCTCCCGGGGCCGCAGCTCACGCTGCGGAATTCATTCGAGGGATTCACGGGAGAGGATCTGGAACTCGAGGTGGAGAGCCTGGGGCCCCGCCGCGAGCGGATCCTCAAAGCTTCCGCGGGGCCGGCGGAACGGGGAGTGCACTTGCTGCCACCGGTCAAGCTCTTGGCGGAGGACCCGCTCGGGCTGGTGCGGACGGCGCGCAAAGTGGGCGAACCGCTCGCCGTGACGGTCTACCCCCGATTGGCCCCTCTCACCACCTGCGCCGTCTACGCGGACATCGGCCTTCGCCGGGATTGGGGCGGATACGGCCTTCTCGTCCCCGGGGCTTCTGAGTTCAGGGGCATCCGTCCTCATCAGCCCGGGGAACCGCTCAGCCACATCGACTGGAAGAGCTCCGCTAAGACCGGCATCCTCATGTTGCGCGAGATGGAAGAGCCGGCGGGAAGTGACGTCACCCTTCTGCTCGACGGCACCGCTGCTCACGTGGTCGGCGAGCCTCCCGACACGAACTTCGAATTCGCTCTCAAGGCCACCGGGAGCATCGCCGACTTCGCACTGCGCACCGGTCGCGGCGTCAATCTGCTGCGCCACGAGAAGCGTTGGCAACAGGTGAGGCTCACCGCCGATGGTGGAGGCCGGAGCCAGCTCCTGCAGGCCCTGGCAGAAGCTTCCCCCAACGCGATCGTCCCCATCGCTCCCTCGTTGCGCCACCTTCGCATGGACGGATCGCGACTCTTGCACACGCATCGAGTCACCCTAGTGTCTCTGTCTCTAGACCAACAACTGGTGCGTGCGCTGATTGGGCTGCGCGAGGACGGCGTGCGGGTATCCCTGGTCTATGTCTCAGGTGGTTCTTTCGCTGGCTCCCACGCAGAGGGGGCGCCCTTGCTGCCTTTTCTCCCGGCGCGCGAGCGGGAGTCGCTACCGGCTGTGAGCGCACCCAAGGTGGCCGCTCTCGCCAACGAGACTCGTAGCCACTTGATGACGCTTAGCATGGCCGGGGTGCCGTGCCTCACGCTGGCTCGGGGAGACGATCTATTTGCCGCTCTGTCCCTGTGGCAGAGTGATGGTCACAAGGCGCGCTCCCTATGAAGCTGGCGCAAAAGGTCCTCTATTTCATCTGTTTTGTGGGACTCGCGGCCGCGGCCGCGCTGGCGCTGAGTCGCATCGCTTCTCCTTCCATCGCACCGTTGTTGGTGCGGGCAGTCGTGGCCGCGGCTATTGCCGGCGTGCCGGGTCTCATCCATCGCAAAGCCTGGCCCGCTGTCCTTGTCTTGCTCCCTTTGGGCGCCTATCTCTTACTGCGGACGACTATGCCTGTGCCCTCCGACGTGCACGGCAACGCTGCGCAGTACCATTTCTACATCGACACCCTGTGGCGAGGCGCAGCCACATACACTTCGCAGGTGTTCCCACTCGCCGTTCAGGGCGCGCCTGAGCTCAGGCTGCTTCTGGCCCTGTCTGCATATGTGGTGGCCGGCGTCGCCTCGTTTCTCGCGCTCGGATTGCGAAAAGCACTCCCGGCGGTGGTTGTCCTCTTGGCCGTCGTCGGATTCTCGCTGACGGTGGACGACGTGAGCCGGGTGATCTGGGTGCCGCTTCTGTTCTTTGTGCTGGCCGCCAGCGTACTGGTGATGTCCCGAACGCTCACCCGCAGCCGAGGGAGGATCCGAGATACGCTCGTCGGCGGCGCGGTGGGGGTGGTTGCGGCTTTTCTCGCCTTCACGCTCTTGGCTGCAGCGCCGGTCGCGGCGTCGAAACCCTGGCAAGATTGGCGCACCTGGGACCCCTTCCGGCAAGCGGGTTCGGTCTACGTCTTTAACTGGCTCCAGAACTACCCCCGCCTCCTCGACCCAGGCAGCAACGTGGTCGTCATGGAAGTCAAATCGCCGCTGCCCACCTACTGGCGCGCCAACTCTCTCGATACTTTCACGGGGAGCGCTTGGCTGGCCACGCAGCCATTTGTGAGGCAACTGACCGCTCAGGGCGCGAGTGGCGCCTTCACGTACCAGACGTCGACCCGAAGGACGCAGGCGACCGGCCAGACGGTCACGGAGACGTTCCACATCGAATCCGTCTTCACGAATTACCTGTTCTCGGGTGGAGACGCCCGGACGCTCACGCTTGGCCAGCAAACGGACATCCGCACCAACGACGTTGGGGCGCTGCACGCGAGCCAACCGCTCGGCCCTGATTTCTCATACCGTCTCACGGCTTTCGTCCCCCTGGTGACGCCGAAATCGCTCGTCGGCCTTGGTCGAGACTACCCGTCCTCGGTTCAGAGCTATCTCTCCCTGCCCTTCCAACATCTCGCCGACCTCGGCACCGTCGATCCAGCGGCTACGTGGCAGGCCACCTACGGCTCCGCGGGAGCCAATCGGGACAAGCGCGAGTGGCTCGGCCTCTACACTCTGAACAAGAACATCATTGGCGCCGCCACGGATCCGTACGACATCACTCTTCGCATCGAGGAGTACCTGCGTAAGTTCTACACCTACTCGCTCGCACCGCCGGCAAGTAGCTACAGCTCTCCCTATGCCGCCTTCTTGTTCGACACGCGCACCGGCTACTGCCAGCATTTCGCCGGAGCCATGGCGCTCCTCCTGCGCTTCAATGGCATCCCGGCCCGAGTGGCCGTCGGCTTCGCGACCGGCGCGAAGGGGGATGACGGTAGTTTCGTGGTGAGCACCAACAACGCGCACTCGTGGGTAGAGGCTTACTTCCCCGGGGTCGGTTGGCTGCCCTTCGATCCTACTCCCGGGCGCAGCCTCCCGACAGCGGGAGCGTCCTCCACCACACCAGGTTTTGCGAATCCATTCGCGCAGCAGAACGGTACGGTCGGCGCCGACACTCAGATCCCACCGGCCAGCAACCGCATTCCGGAGGCGACTCCCACCTCCAGCTCGGGGAGCAGCACTGTCGGCCGCAGCTGGTTGGCGAGTGTCCCATGGTTGCCGTGGGTCGGCGCGTTGTTGGTCTTGCTCATAGGCTGGCCGCTGGGCCGGCACTTTGTTCTTACGCGGGCGCTGCGCCGCGGCGGGCTCCAGCAGCGCCTCTCGGCCTCGCTGGCTTTGCTCCGCACCCAGCTGAGGGACTACGGAGTCGGGATCCCCCGGTCCTACACTCTTGGAGAAATGGCGGCCTTCTTGAACCTCTATATGGGTGTTGATGCCGGGTCTCTGGCAAATCGGACGGAAGCCGTTGTATTCGGGGAGTGGGAGGCTACGGAGGCAGATCTGGATAGCGCCGAGACTTATAGGCGTGAGGTTGTAAGACGTCTGAGAAGACGGCGCGGTTGGCTCAGAACCCCGCTTGCGTGGTACGGTTTGCCGACCAGGCAGGGCCTCTCGCCGGATGGTCGGACGGCCGACCGACCGCGGCACGGCCTGTCGGGGCTCGGTCTGCTGGGGCAAGGCCTGCCGCAACCGGCTTCGCGCGGCGAAGCGACCGGGAGAACCCTCCTGTGATCTACCGAGGAGTGGCACGTTGAGCAGCATCGTACGTGGCATCAAGAGGCTTAATGACGTGAGCCCGGCGGCGCAGCCTCCGCGCTGTGCATCCATGGCTGTGGGCTCGCTTCCATACGAGGACGCCCGCCACGCGATGGACTTCATTCTGAGCTCCACTCCCGAGATCCCGGCCTGGCCCCAACTGCCTCGCCGCTCGTTCTTGGAGAACATGTACGTCCAGTTCGGTGAGGGGCTGCCCGGTGCGAACGTCGATCTCGATACGCAACGCTTTTGGGTATTCGACGAGCCACCCGCGGAGGAAGTCGCTATCTTCTTGGAAAAGCTCGAACAGGACGATCCCGGGCTCTTTGCCATCTCTGAAGATCATGCCGCCGGGCTCCCGGTGCTGGAGGCGGCACTCCACAGCGCCATGGCCGATGGCTCGCAACCACCGTTCGTCAAAGGCCAGGTCACCGGTCCGGTCTCGTTCGGACTCACCGTCCTACGAGAAGATCGCAGGGGCCTTCTGTACGATGACACTCAGCGAGAGTTGGCAACCACGCTCCTCACCATGAAGGGCCGCTGGCAGGAGAGGCTGCTCCGCCGTTGGGCGCCGGCTTCGGTGCCGGTGATCGTTTTTGACGAGCCCTATCTTGCCCAGATGGGGTCGGCCTTCGTCAACGTCCCTCCGGAATTGTGTTTCCCGCTGCTCGAGCAGTG
>JADGPI010000267.1 GCA_017882525.1 Thermoleophilia bacterium | reverse complement strand
CAGATCGCATGGGAACTGATGAGCGTGTACATGTCGGAGGACTTGTCCTTCCTGATGGGCGTCGAGGAGTTTGCGAATGCGGGCCGCTCGACCGCGATGCTCGAACGAATCCTTCGCGATATCTCGGTGGATTCAGCGTAGGCGCCCCCGAGGGCGGCTGGTTGCGCCCCGACTTTTCCGCCGATCGCGCCGCCGGCGACCGCGTGAGGGTCTGCCTCAGCCTCCGAATCGATTGACACGCCGCGGCCCAGGGTGCTATAAGTCAGTGCATACTGACCATGCGGCTCCTGGGCGCTTCGTAGAAGCGCGGACAAGGCCCGTTGGCGGCAGAGGCCTTGTCTTGTCGGCGGCTGAGCCCGGGACATCGCGCTCCAGGCGGGGGAGGCCGGTGGCGGGGCCGGGTCTGCCCGAGGAGGGGGCGGAGAGACTGGGGCAGGGACGAGGATGAACAAGTCGAGTCGTTATCTCTGAAAAGGAGGGCCAATGTCGGAGAAAGAACACAAGACTTCAGGTGAGCGCGAAGGATCCGATGTTCTCGAGGGCAAGACCGTCAGTCGTAGGCAGTTCCTGAAGATCGCCGGTGTTGCCGGTGCAGTTGTCGGAGCAGGGGCTGGCCTGGGCGGATTGGTCGCCGCGTGCGGCGGCACCACCACTACCACGGCGGCAACGACCGCGACTACGTCTCCCGTGACAACGGCGACCACCGTCTCGGGCGCTACCACTACTGTTTCCGCGGCTGCGGAGGTAGGCCGCCCCATCAAGATCGGCACCGTGACGCCGAAAACCGGTGGCCTAGCATCGTTCGGCTCCGCTGACGGCTACTGCCTCGACCGGTTCAAAGAATACATAGGCGACGGCGTGCTCTTGGGGGACGGCAAGAAGCACCCGATAACGATTGACGCCCAAGACAGCCAGTCCGACAGCAGTCGTGCCGGGCAAGTGGCCGGTACTCTCATCGGCAACGGCACAGACATCATGTGTGTCGCCTCGGCTCCCGACACTGTGAACCCGGTGGCGGACCAGTGCGAAGCCAACGGCGTGCCTTGTTTGTGCACCGACGACCCGTGGCAGGCCTTCATCTTCGGCCGCAAAGGCACGATGACGACGGCGTTCAAGTGGACCTATCTCTTCTGCTTCGGCGTGGAAGACGTGGTTGTCAACTACGAGAAAGTATGGGTCGGGCTCCCCACCAACAAGGTCGTTGGGGCCATGTGGCCGAATGACGCCGATGGCGCGACTTTCTCGGATCCCAAGACCGGCTTCCCGCCGCTGCTGACGGCGAGCGGTCTTACCCTCGTGGACGCGGGCCGTTGGCAAGACGGCACCGAGGACTTCACCGCCGAGATCTCCAAGTTCAAGAAGGCGGGCGCCGAGGTCATGGTGGGCGTCTTCAATCCACCGGACTTCACCAACTTCTGGAGGCAGGCCAAGCAGCAGGGTTGGAGCCCGAAGATCGCGACCATCGACAAGGCCATCCTCTTCCCGCAATCGCTCGAGGCGCTGGGCGATCTCGGCTTCGGCTTGGTGAGCAACCTGTGGTGGTCACCGACCCGGCCTTACAAGTCCTACTTCACGGGTGAGAGCTGCCAAGCGTGGGCCGATGAGTTCACCAAGAGGACGAGCCAGCAGTGGACGCAGCCCCTCATGCACGTCACGATCTTCGAGATGGCGCTCTGGGCGCTTCAGAACGCCACCGATCCAACGAGCAAAGACGCCATCATCGCTGCCGTCCAGAAGATGAAGTTCGCCAGCATCGGCGGTCCCATCGACTTCACGGCTCCCGTTACGGCGCAGCCGACTCCGGGGATCGGGCACGTCCATCCCAACGTCTACAAGTGCCCGGCGGTGGCCGGCCAGTGGGTGAAGGGGACCAAGTTCAAATACGACGTCGTCGTAGTCGACAACACCGCAGCGCCCGACCTGCCGATCGAGGCTCCTCTCACGCCGATCCCGGCAGCATAGCCGCCGCTTTTCTGACCTGACCGGGGCCGCAGCCTGCGTGACGCATGCGCGGGGCTGCGGCCCCGTTTCTTCACCGTAGCTTCCGAGGCCGGAAGCAACGCTTCTGCGCAGACACGAGGAGGAACTGTATGTACACGAGAACGCTCAAGCCCGAGATCATGGCGACCATGCTCCCGAAGGATTTCCCGGCTGACAAGCTAAGCCAGCCGCGATACAAGATGGTAGTGGACAAGGACGTCATGGTGACCATGCGGGACGGCGTGCGAGTGGCTGTCGACGTCTATCGTCCGGACGCCCCCGGCAGGTTCCCCTCCCTTTATGCCACTTCCCCATTCCAGAAAGACCTGGTGGATCTGCCGCAGTGGCCGGCATTCCACTTCCGGGAGACCAACGACATGGAGTGGTTCGTCTCCCGCGGCTACACGTATGTCAACCACGATATCCGGGGCACCGGCAAATCCGTGGAAGGGCAATATCGATTCTTCAGCCAGGAAGAGCAGGACGACTTTTACGACGTGATCGAATGGACGGCGGCTCAACCATGGTGTGACGGCAACGTGGGCATGATCGGCGAGTCCTACTACGCCTGGTCGCAGTGGTTCGCCGCCGCGACTCAGCCCCCTCACCTCATGTGTATTGCTCCCTTCGATGGTGGCGCCGACATGTACCGGGACATCAACTACCACGGCGGGATCCTTGCCGTGGGTTTCCCGGCCATCTGGTACACCTCGGAGATGCGGGGCAACCACTTTCTTGGGCCGAAACCGCCGGCCTCACCGGACATCTGCCGATGGGACATGCCCTGGGAAGTGATCCACCATCCTCGGCTCGATGAGTTCTGGAAGACCCGCGTTTCGGACCTGACCAAGATCCAATGCCCTGTCTTCAGCATCGGGATCCTCCACAAGACCGGCACACATCTTCGTGGAAACGTGCGCGGCTACGAGGAGGTCAATGTCCCCAAGAAGTTCATGCTCTGTCATGGGGACTTCGAAGGTGACGAGATGGCTATCTTCAACTCGCCGGAACTGCGGCTCCTGCTGCTCCGCTGGTACGACCACTGGCTCAAAGGCAACGACACGGGATTCATGGAAGAGGACCCGGTGCGCGTGTTCGTGCGGGGCAAGGAAGTCTACCGGCCGGAGAAGGAGTGGCCTTTGGCCCGCACCGACTACCGGAAGCTCTACCTGAAGTCTGGGCCCACCGGGGCGGTCGAGTCGCTCAACGATGGGGCTCTCGCGTGGGCGGAGCCCGAGGCCGAGCAGAGTTCCACCACGTACGCCTATCCGGATCCCGATTGGTCGCACTTCTCGGGCTGCGGCACCGCGGTGATGGAAGACGGCATCCTTCATCCCACAAAGAAGATCCTCACCTTCACGTCGGATCCGCTCCCCGAAGACCTGGAGGTGATCGGCAGCTTGGTGCTGGTCCTCTATGCGTCTTCCGACCAGACCGAAACCGACTTCCATGTGCGCCTGTGGGACCAACACCCTGACTCCGAGCAGGTGGCGGGCATGCCTCCCAAGGGACGCCTACTGACGCATGGCCGGCTCAAAGCCACTCATGCGTCCACGAAGGATGCTTCCCTCAGCAAACCGCACCGCCCCTATTACCTTCACGAGCAGCCGCAAGACATCGAACCGGGCAAAGTCGACAGGTACGAAATCGAGATCTGGGCAACGTCCTGCTGCTTCAAGCAGGGCCACCGTCTCCGCGTAGACCTGGCATCGTATGACTCCAACGCGCTCGATTTCGGCGGCCACTTCCTGGGGCTGCGGGTCGGCAACGACACTATCCATCACGACAAGAGTCACGCCTCCCACCTCTTGGTGCCGGTGATTCCAGAGGGGTAGGCGCGGTTGGGTCATGTGCTACCCTCCGTACCAGGCCGGCCTCGATGCCGACCGACCTACTGTCAAGGATGAACGCCCCTCGGCCCAGGGGGAGGAGCTGTTCGGCCGGCATGGATGAACGCCCGAGTATCTCTGCCGTGAAAGCCGGGTCGCGACGGCTGCCTAGGTCTGAAAGACAGGCTCAGATCGTTGACGCGACACTGCGCCTCGTGGCCACCTACGGCGTTCAAGGCACTACGACCGCGCGGATAGCGGCCACGGTCGGCGTCAGCGAACCGGCGCTCTACCGGCATTTTGCGAACCGGAAAGAGATGCTGGTGGCCGCTCTCGAGGTGGTTTTCGATCGCGTGCTGGAGGCAGTGACTTTTTCTCAGGAGGGCAACGCCCTGGAGCGCCTTCGCCGGATCGGGGAGTATCACACTGACACTCTGTCTTCCGACACGCCCTGGTTCGTGAGCCCGCTGTTCGATTTTGTGGTCGCCCCGGCCCAGGAAGGCCTTCGCGACCATGTCAGGACTCTCTCCCTTCGCACCGCCGGCGCTGTGGCGTCTGTTATCGAGGAGGGCAAGGCCGAGGGCAGCATCCGCGCCGACGTGGACGCGCAGCGCGTAGCT
>JADGPI010000045.1 GCA_017882525.1 Thermoleophilia bacterium | reverse complement strand
TTCCCGGCATCGGCCCCAAGACCGCCCAGCGCCTTGCATATCACCTCCTCAAGCTCTCGCCTGAGGATGCCCTACCCCTTGCGCACGCTCTGATCGAGGTCAAGGAGACCGTTCATTTTTGCTCCCGTTGCTTCAACCTCACCGAGCAGGAGCTGTGTGACGTGTGCCTGGACGCCGGCCGCGACGAGGGCATCATCTGCGTTGTGGAGGAACCCGGGGACATCATCTCCATCGAGCGCACGCACGAGTACAAGGGCCTGTACCACGTGCTCGGCGGAGCTCTTTCGCCCCTGGATGGCGTCGGGCCTGACAAGCTGCGCCTTCGCGAACTCTTCGTAAGGGCGCGCGCCGCGGGCATCCGCGAGATCATCGTGGCGAGCAATCCCAACATGGCCGGTGAAGCGACCGCCTTCTATATCGCGGAGGAGCTTCGTCCCGAGACGACGTCAGGCGGCCTTACAGTCACGCGCCCGGCCGCCGGTCTACCCATGGGCGGCGACCTGGAGTACGCCGACGAGGTGACGCTTGGGCGCGCCCTCGCCGGCCGACGCGAAGTCTAGACTGCGCGCGCAACTTCACTTCTCTCGCCACTTTCGTTAGAATTCCCGGTCCCACAACCCTCTCCGGAGTGAGTGATCACGTGGCAGACAAACAGCAGGGCAACAGCAAGCGCAAATCCGCCCCGGTGGATGCGACAGGCCAACCTTTCGCGGTGATCGGTAAGCCCGAGCGCAAGGCCGAGCGAACTAACATAGTAGTCATGAAGTTCGGAGGCACGTCCGTCGCCGACGCTACCCGCATCAAGAGGGTGGCCGGACGGATCGTCGATGCCCGAAAGGCGGGCCATCCCGTGGTCGCGGTCGTGTCCGCCCGCGGCGACACCACCGACGAGCTCATCCAGATGGCCAAGGAGATCTCGGCCAACCCGCCCGCCCGTGAGATGGACATGCTGTTATCTACCGGCGAGCGCATCTCGGCAGCCCTCTTGGCGATGGCCATCTCCGAGCTTGGCCACGACGCCATCTCCCTCACCGGGTCGCAGGCCGGCATAGTCACAGACACCGTCCACACCAAAGCTAAGATCCTTGACATCAAGCCCGGCCGCATCCGCAAGGCCCTCGATGAGGACAAGATCGTGCTGGTGGCCGGTTTCCAGGGAGTCTCCACCGCCAATGACGTCACCACTCTCGGCCGCGGCGGTTCCGATACCACGGCCGTCGCGCTCGCAGCCGCCCTTGGGGCGGAAGTCTGCGAGATCTACACCGACGTCGACGGCGTGTTCACCACCGATCCGCGAGTTGTCGCGGACGCTCGGAAGTTGGACAAGATCTCCAACGAGGAGCTACTCGAGATGGCGGCGAGCGGAGCCAAGGTCATGATGCTGCGGAGCGTGGAGGTCGCCCGGCGCTATGGCGTGCCGCTCCATATCCGCTCCAGTTTCACGGATAGACCCGGTACCTGGGTAGTCGAGGAAGAGGACCACATGGAACAAGCAATAGTCTCCGGTATCGCGTTTGCTCAAGACGACGCCAAAGTCACCATCCACGACCTGCCGGACAAGGTCGGCGTCGCGGCCCGGGTGTTCACCGTCTTGGCCAAGGCCCATATCAATCTGGACGTCATCATCCAGAACGTGTCGGCAGGCGGGACTACGGATATCTCGTTCACGGCTTCCGAAGACGACCTGGGCAAGATCGCCGAGGTCTTGAACGGACTCAAGCCGGAACTCGGCTTCACCTCCATCGACACAGACAAGGACGTGGCCAAGGTCACGCTGGTGGGTGCGGGCATGAAGACCTACCCGGGGGTGGCGGCCAAGATGTTCGAGGTGCTTGCGGAGAACGACATCAACATCTCGATGATCTCCACCAGCTCGATCAAGGTCTCCTGCGTGATCCGACGCGAACACATGGAGACCGCGGTCAAAGCTCTGCACGCTGCGTTCCAGCTCGACAAAGACATGGTCAAGCGAGAGGAAGTCTTTTCCTAGCGCGGAACCTCGCCCTTCCAACTGCGCGAAAAAGCCGAGGCCACCTCGCCGGCGCCCGGGCGGCAGACCGCCCGCCGGCGCGGCAGTTTGCGGCCCTTCTCGCGCGAGTCAGCGACCTAGGCCACTTCTTCAGCCTGTAGGCGGAACTGCCGGGTATAGAGGTCGGCATACATCCCACCGGCGGCGAGCAGTTCTTGGTGCGTCCCGCGTTCTTTCACGCGCCCCTCGTCTATGACCAGGATCAGGTCGGCACGCCGGATGGTGGAGAGCCGGTGGGCGATGACGATAGTGGTGCGGTCCTGCATGATCCGCTCCAAAGCAGCCTGTATGGTGGCCTCGGTGCGAGTGTCGACACTGGCGGTGGCTTCATCGAGGATCAAGATCCGTGGATCGCGCAGGATGGCCCTGGCGAACGAGACGAGCTGCCGCTGCCCCTGGCTGAGATTGCCACCGCGCTCGCCAACAGGATGGGCATATCCCAGCGCGAGATTCTGGATGAAGCCGTGTGCGCCCGCGGTGCGGGCCGCCTCCTCCACCTCCTCGTCCGTGGCTTCCAGGCGCCCGTAGCGGATGTTGTCCCCGATGCTCCCCGAGAACAGGAAGGGCTCCTGGAGCACCAGTCCGATGTGCGAGCGAAGGGACTCCTGCGTCACCGCGCGCACATCCACCCCGTCGACCAGAACGGCGCCTCCGTCCACGTCGTAGAAGCGCAGCAGCAGGCTGATGATCGTGGTCTTCCCAGCGCCGGTAGGCCCTACGATGGCAACCGTCTGGCCCGGGTCGGCCTCGAAGCTCACGTCGTCCAACACCGGCTCGTCCGGCAGATAAGCGAACGATACATGGTCGAAGATCACGCGGCCGCTACCGGACTGCGTCCCCTCCGTCGCACCCGCCTCCAAAGCCGCGGCGTCCTGCAACGCGATGGCGCCCGGACGGTCCGCCACGCGCGGTTCGCGGTCTACGAGCTCGAAGATGCGCTCGGAAGCCGCAAGCGCCGATTGTGCCTGGGCGTAGAAACTCGAGAGCAACGAGATGGGACGAAAGAACGACTGGACGTACGCCAAGAAAGCCACCACCACGCCGACGCTCACCAGCGGTGGATGCCGAATGGCGAGATAACCCCCGTAGAAAGCCACAATGGCCGTGCCCACGGTGCCGAGCACATCGAGGACCGGTGAGAACGCACTGGTGACCCCTACGGCCGCCACGTTGGCGTCGCGATTCATCGCGTTGACTTCCCGGAAGCGCTTGGTAGTGGCCTGAGTGCGGTTGAATGCCTGAGTCACGCGCACCGCGGAGATGTCCTCCTGGAGGTTGGCGCTCACATCGCCGATGGTCTGCCTCGTGCGCCGGAAAGACCGCCGGGCCAAGCGTCCGAAGAGGGCCGTAGCCCCGAAGGTCAAGGGGATCACGATGAAAGAGGCCAGGGCCAGGCGCCATTCCAATGCCAGCATGGCGATCACGATCCCCACCAATGAGAACAGGCCACCGATGGTCTGGACGATACCTTGCGAGAAGAGCTGATCGAGCGCTTGGACGTCGTTGACCAGCCGGCTCATGAGGTCACCGGTGTCGTGACGGTCGAAGAACTGCTTGTCCAGCCGTTGTACGGCCTCGAACACTTGAATGCGGAAGCGTGCCAGAAACCGCTGGCCGACTTTGCCCACCAGGCGAAACTGCCAGACGGTAGCGACATATCCGATCAGATACGCGCCGAGCAGCAGGAGCATGAGGGTGGCCAACAGTCCCGAGTTCGCTTTCGATATGGCGCTGTCTATGGCACGGCCGATGAGATACGGCCCTGCCACCTGCACGGCGGCATAGATCATGATCACGAACAGCCCCAGCAGCAGCACGCGCCACATGTCCCTCATTGACGACGCGAGCCGTCTCACCACCTTCCAAGTGTCGTTGGGGCGCTCGGCCTCTAGACTGAAGTCGATGCCGTGGCGCCTCATGGTGCCGTCTCCTCATCAACGCTCAGCGCCGCCGGCGCGATCGACCGGTCGAGCTGCGAATCCACGATCTCGCCATAAAGCGGACTGCTCTCGAGCAACTCGTCGTGGGTGCCGTCGGCTACCAGAGTCCCCCCGTCCAGCACCAGGATGCGGTTCGCCCGGCGCACGGTGGAGACCCGGTGCGCGATCACCAGCGATGTCCGTCCTTCCATAAGCCCGTCCAAAGCCTGCTGCATGCGGTATTCGGTCCCGGCGTCCACCGAGCTCGTCGCATCATCCAGGAGCAGGATGCGCGGATTCACGAGCAGAGTGCGGGCGATCGAGACCCTCTGCCGCTGACCGCCGGAGAGCGTTACTCCACGTTCGCCCACCACGGTGTCGTAGCCGTCCGGGAAGCTCGCGATGAAGTCGTCGGCCTGGGCGGCTTTGGCCGCGGCCCGGATCTCGTCCAAGGTGGCGTCGGGCCTGCCAAAGGCGATGTTCTCCCTGAGGCTGCCGCCGAAGAGGGTCGACTCCTGCAACGCGATGCCTATGTTGGAGCGGAGCGACGAGAGGGTGACGTCCCTGATGTCCACGTCGTCGATCTTGACCGCCCCCTCGCGCACGTCGTAGAAACGGGGGATGAGATTGATGAGGGTGGACTTACCCGAGCCGGTGGTGCCCACCAACGCGACCGTTTCTCCGGGCTCGACGGTGAAGCTCACATCGTCCAGGATATTCTTGTCTTGACCGGCGTAACGGAAGGAGACATGGTCGAACGCCACCCGCCCCTCGATCCGCCCCAGAGACTTCGCTCCCGGCCGGTCGCGTACCTCGCTCTCCGCATCCAGTACCTCGAACACCCGGGCGGAGCTGGCTCCTGCCCGCGACATTGTCTGCGAAGTGAAGCCCAACTGGAAGATCGGCATGAGCAGGAACGCCAGGTAGGTGCTGAACGCCACGAGGGTCCCCAAACTCAGATTGCCTCCGATCACCAGACCGCCGCCGTACCACACCACCGCCAGGTTCGCGAGGTTGGCCACGAGAAAGATCACGGGAAAGGCCACGGAGATCGCCGTGATTACCTTCAGGTTCTCGACCAGTAGATCCTGGTTGGCGGCATCGTAGCGCGCATACTCGTACGGCTCGCGGGTGAAAGCTTTGACCACGGTCACCCCGGCCAGATTCTCCTGCAAGATGGTGTTCAGACCGCCCAACCGCTGCTGGATCCGCCGGAACAACGGGAAGACGCGGGTCACGAGCACCGCGAAGATCGCCAGGGTGAGCGGCACCATCGCGAAGGAGACCCCGCCCAGACGGACGTCCAGCACGAAGAGGACGATCAACGTGCCCACCAGAGTAAACACGGACGACAATAGGGTGAGCAGCCCCTGGCCGGCGAAGGTACGCACGTACTCCACGTCCGACGTCATACGAGTCATGAGCTGGCCGGTCTGCACCTGGTCGTGATAGCTGAAAGACAGGTTCTGAAGCTTGGAAAAGAGGACGTTGCGCAGATCGAAAGCCACTCCCTGGCTGGCTTTCTCGGCGAGATAGCCTTGCAGGAAGTTGAAGACCCCCCGGACGATCGCGACTCCCACCAGGGCGGAGGAGGTGATGATGATCCACTTCCAACTCCCGTCCACGAGAACCGTGACGTGAGGCTGCCCTGCCACGGCTTGATAGTGTGGGAGCCCTCGGTCGATGAGCAGCCGGATGAACTGAGGCGAGACGAGTGTGGCGCCGGTCACCGCCAGCAGAGATATGAAGGCGCCGGCGAAAGGCAGCAGATAGGGCCGCAGATAGCGAAGCGCCCGCCCGAGGTCGACGAAAGACGACGAGCGTCCAGCCTCAGCCTTCGGCTGCTTCTTTGTTGACGTGTCGCTCAGTGCTGCGCGCACAGCTTTGACAGAGATCGCAAGAACAACGGCAGTTTCGCTTTTCAGGCGGGTGTGTGCTGGTTAGTATAGCGGGAGGGACGTGCTCGCAGCCGGGAGGAGCTCCGTGAAAGCCATTGAAGTAGAAGGCCTCCGCAAACAATTCGACCCACCCAAGGGTGCGGTCGCGGTGGACGGAGTCTCCTTTTTCATCGAAGAAGGGGAGATATTCAGCCTCCTGGGGCCTAACGGCGCCGGCAAGACCACCACCATCTCCATGCTGTCATGCCTCCTCAAGCCCAACGGCGGGACCGCCCGGGTGGGAGGGTTCTCCATCACTGAGGATCCCGCGAAGGTGAAGGCCCAGATAGGCGTCGTGCCGCAGGACATCGCCCTCTACGACGACCTATCCGGGAGGGAGAACCTCGTGTTCTGGGGGCGGATGTATGGCATGCGGGGTCAGGCGCTGGACACGCGAGTAGATGAGGTGCTCGAGCTCATCGGTCTCACGGACCGCCAGAACGACAGGGTCGACAAGTATTCCGGCGGCATGAAGCGGCGTGTGAACATCGGGGTGGCGCTCTTGCACAAGCCTCGCTTCCTGTATCTGGACGAGCCCACGGTGGGTATCGATCCTCAGAGCCGACGCTCCATCCTCGACGGCATCAAGGACCTGAACGCAGCAGGCATGACCGTCTTGTACACCACGCATTACATGGAAGAGGCCCAGGAGCTGTCGAAACGGATAGCCATCATGGACCATGGCAAGATCGTGGGTCTCGGCACCCACGAGGAGCTGGTCAAGATCGTCGGCGAGCGTACCCGCATCGACCTCAAGGTGGATAGCGCGGCCAAAGAGTTGAGTGAGCAGTGGCGTACGTTGGAAGGGGTCTCCGACGTGTCGGAACCCCAAGATGGTGGCATTCGCATCCTGGCGATGGACGCGGGCAGCCTGATGCCTCGCCTCTTCGAGACCGCCCGGACTGCCGGGGCGCGCATCACGGAGATCAACCTGGCAGAGCCCAACCTGGAGATGGTCTTCCTGCACCTCACCGGCCGCGCCCTACGGGATTAGCGTCGGTCGTGAGAGCGCTCAGCATAGCCTGGAAGGACTTCCGCCACACCTACCGCAACTTCGCGGCTTTGGCCATGATGATCGCCGCGCCGCTGGTGCTGTCCACCGCGCTGGGCGCCGCCTTCGGCGGCGGCACCGGCTTCGCCATCCAGCAGGTGAAGACGGTCCTGGTGAACCAGGACACGGCTGCATCCGCGGGGAGCGAGAGC
>JADGPI010000266.1 GCA_017882525.1 Thermoleophilia bacterium | reverse complement strand
CCCACCTACAAGGTCGTGACCGATCTGGGGATGATCAACACGTTTTCCGGGCTCACCATTCCCCTGATCGCCTCGGCGACGGCGACCCTGCTCTTCCGGCAGGTGTTCATGACGATCCCAGACGAGCTGGTGGAGGCGGCCAAGATTGACGGGGCGGGCCCCCTGCGCTTCTTCTGGCAGATGGTCCTGCCGCTGTCGCGCACCAACATCGCCGCCCTGTTCGTGATCCTGTTCATCTACGGCTGGAATCAATACCTGTGGCCGCTCTTGATCACGACCAACCGGTCCATGGAGACGGTCGTCATCGGCATCGTGAAGATGATCGGGACCAGCGACGCGCAGACCGACTGGAACCTCATCATGGCCACCGCCATCCTCGCCATGCTGCCCCCGGTGGCGGTCGTGGTCTTCATGCAGCACTGGTTCGTGAAGGGGCTGGTCGAGACGGAGAAGTAGGGGGACCGTGCCATTGACAGCGTATGGGGTGTATGCCATCATACGTATGCTTACAGGGGGGTGCGTATGAGACGGACGACGGTGTTTGCCGATGACGAGGTGCTCGGGGCACTACAGGCGATCGCGCGCCGACGTGGCGTCACGCTGTCGGAGGTCACACGAGAGGCGCTAGCCGCCTACGTGGCCCGCAGCGGGCGGAAGCGAAAGCCGCTGACGTTGGCCGCGATCGGCCGCAGCGGACGCAAGGATGTCGCAGAACGAGCCGAGGAGTTTCTTCAGGAAGGCTTCGGGCGCTGATGGCCGGGATGCTGCTCGATACGAGTGCGCTGTACGCCATCGCGGATCGGGATGACAAGTGGCACGGGGCCATGGTGGAGGCCGTCGAAGCCTGCGTCGCCGAGCGGATCGTGCCGGTCAGCGTGCTGGCAGAGGCGTGCTATCTTCTCGGCAGGTACTTGGGGCCTGCCGCCGAGCGGCAGTTGCTGCGGGCCTTGATCGATGGAGAGCTCCTGCTGGAGGGGCTCGACCTGCGGGACTTGGAGCGCGCGGATGCTGTACTGCAGAAGTATGCCGACGCCAATATCGGCTTTGTGGATGCCTCAATCGTGGCGATCGCGGAGCGGCTCAATGTGGGAACTATTGCCACGACCGATCGGAGGCATTTTGGCATGCTTCGCCCCAAACATTGTCGGGCCTTTGACCTCGTCCCGTGACATGTGGACCGCCGCAGCACTGCTTCGTGAAGGGGCTGGCCGAGACGGAGAAGTAGGCGATTGGGATATTGGGTGAATGGGCAACGAAGCAATTGGGCAACACGCAGAAGAATCGGCGAAGCGATCCTTTTGCCGGCCGCGCTGTTCATCGTTCTCACCTGGGTCGGCGCTCCGGTTTTCGCCTCGGACGGCCAGGCCCTGCATGTGGTTGTCCTCGGTGATCCCCATCTGCCCGGCAAGCAACTGCCGGCCAAGGAGGCCGTTCTCCGGACCGTCAACGGCTGGCCCGATGTCGATCGGGTGGTGGTCCTGGGGGATATCTGCGAGGACCGGGGGGCGGCCGACGAGTACGCGTTTGCCAAGCAGTTCTTCGCTTCGCTGGGCAAACCCACCCATTTCCTCGCGGGAAACCACGATTACATTTACGAGGACGCGCCGAGCGCCAGGGGAGGCCGGATCCGCGGCGGCCCGGACAGCCGGGCGGCGAAGCTTCGGCGTTTCCGGGAGACGTTCGGCCTGGAAGAGATGTACTCCAGCCGCCGTGTGGGAAGCTATCTGCTCGTCTTCCTGTCCACCGATCACCTGTTGTCGCCCCACTTGGCGCAGATATCCGATCGTCAACTAAACTGGCTGCGCGACGAGCTCCGGAAGCATAGGGCCACGCCGACGGTGATCTTCTTCCATGCTCCACTCCGAGGCACCCTCCTCGACTTCAACGACCACGCCAATAAGGACGACTTCGTGGCGCAGCCCCAGACGGAGCTGCGCGAGCTGCTGCGGCAGAACCGCCAGGTGTTTCTATGGGTTGCGGGGCACATGCACGTGTCCGCCACCAACGAGAGTTACCGGTCGGCGGTCAACCTGTTCGAAGGGCAGACGATGACGGTCCACGTCACGGACATGCAGCGCGAACGGATCTGGACCACCTCCTTGTTCCTTTTCCCCGATCGGGTCGTCGTGAAGACGTTCGACCACAAGAGGGGCGCCTGGGTCGCGGATCTGGAGCGGACGGTGAAGCCGGGACAACCCTAACCGTGGGACCGCACACTATGGACACGTATGTTCTGGCCCTGGATCAGGGTACGACGAGCTCGCGGGCCATCCTGTTCGACCGGAAGGCCCGGGTCGTCTCGCTGGCCCAGCGAGAGTTTCGGCAGATCTACCCGCAACCCGGGTGGGTCGAGCACGATCCCCTGGAAATCTGGGAGAGTCAGCTCGCCGTGGCGCGCGAGGCCATGGCCGCGGCGGGGGCGAAGGCGGAGCAAATCGCGGCCATCGGGATCACCAACCAGCGCGAGACGACCATCCTGTGGGATCGGACCACCGGGCAGCCGGTGCACAACGCCATCGTGTGGCAGTGCCGGCGATCGGCGGGGATCTGCGACGCGCTCAAGGCGGGAGGCTGGGAAACCGCGGTGCGGGCGCGCACCGGTCTCGTGATCGACGCCTACTTCTCGGGCAGCAAGATCCAATGGCTGCTCGCGCACGTGCCCGGACTCCGCGCTCGGGCGGAGCGCGGCGAGATCTGCTTCGGCACGGTGGACACCTGGCTTCTCTGGAAGCTGTCCGGAGGGCACGCCTGGGTTACCGACTACAGCAATGCGTCCCGGACGATGCTCTTCAATATCCATCAGCTCGCATGGGATCCGAGCCTGTGCGGGGCGCTGGGGGTTCCCCAGGCGATGCTT
>JADGPI010000265.1 GCA_017882525.1 Thermoleophilia bacterium | reverse complement strand
TGCCCGTAGATGTCGGCGAACGCGGCGGCTCCGTCGATCACGGCCCGAGAAGAGCCGATATCGCTACCGAACGGCGCAAGCGGACTACGGCCGGCCGGTTCGCCATCTTCCCAGTCGTCGAATTCACCGGCGAAAGGACTGGGGGAGCCGGCCCGGGCCGAGGCGCCGATGGATATGGTCTGCGCGGAAGAGTCCGTGTCCTGTAGGCGCCCAACCAAGTCCACCGGACCCAGGCGCGGGCCCAGGCTTCCGCTGCCCAAATCGTCGAATGCATTGCGAGTCGCCCCCGCCATCGTGCCGGACACCCGCCCCTCGCGGCTTCGCATCCGAAGCGTGGCACTCTCGGCTCCAGACTTAACCGCTCGGGCGGTCCTCTTGGTGCCGCTGCCGAGCCGTTTCAGTGTCATACCGGTGCCCAGCCCCGCTCCGGCCACAAGGGTGAGCCAGCCGATGATGCCCACACCCACGTCACCCACAAGACGGTGCAGCAGCGCGTACAGCGCCTCACCGATCGCACCCGAGCGAGCTTCATACGAGAGACGTACAAAACCGGCCGCTTCGTGGCCACCGACCGGCGGAAACCCCCCCGCCATGAGAACGACCAGGCCGAAGAGGAACAGGAGAATTCCAGCGAACCATGGAGCGCGGCGCAGCTTGAACTCGAGAACGGTAGTGACGGCAAGACCCAGCAGCGCCACCGGCAGCAGGAAGGCCAAGCGCCCCACCACGACATGAAGCCCGGTGTTCGCACCCCGCCCAACGAAACCGCCTTTCGCCCCCGCCACGAGTACAAAGAAGAGAAAGATGGCCACGCCGAACATGACCAGAGCGGCTACTTCCCGGCCGCGCCCCGGAACCGTACGCGCGGCGCGCGTGGTTCCGCCGGCCCGAGTCGTGGTCCTAGGACGCCGGTTGACGGCCTCCCGGGCGGATCGGGGCGGCGTCCCTCGACCTGGCTTGACGGCCGTCCGCGCCACGCGCTCCGAATCTCGTGATCGATCGGCCATTCACGTTCCCCTCGGGACGCTATACCTCGACGAGCACGGGCAGAACCATGGGGCGCCGCCCGGCCTGCTTGTTGAGGAACTTCTGTACCACGTCGTGCACCCGTGTCTTCAAAAGCGAAGGATCGCTGATCTGCTCGCGCCTCGCCGATTCCATAGCTTCCACGACTGTCTCCGCGGCGCCGGCCGCGAGCTTTTCCATGTCCCCGGAGTGGGCGAAGCCCCGAAAAACGACCTCAGGATCGGCCAAGATCTTGCCATCCTGGGCGCTCAGGGTCACAACGACGATGGCCAGCCCGTCACTTGCCAGGTGCTGCCTGTCACGGAGCACGAGATTCTGCAGGTCGCCCATGGCGAAGCCGTCGACGAGGATCATCCCGGCCTGCACTTTGCCGTTCACCCGGGCGCGGTCCGCCTGCAACTCCAGGATGTCGCCATTCTCGAGGAGAAAGATGTTCTCGTCCGCCATCCCCGTAGCGCGTGCGAGCTCCGCGTGAAAGTACAGATGGCGGTGCTCACCGTGGATGGGCATGAAGAACTTGGGTTTGACCAGGTTGAGCATGACCTTCAATTCCTCGGCGGCAGCGTGGCCCGACACGTGCACCCGTGCCGAAGTCTCGTAGATCACCCGCGCCCCCGCCGCAAAGAGCCTGTCGATCGTTCGATACACGAGGGTCTCGTTGCCCGGCACCGGACGCGCGGATATCACAACGGTGTCGCCCTTCACGATCTCGACGAGAGCGTGATCGTGCGAGGCCATCCGCGCAAGTGCCGATAGCGGCTCGCCCTGACTTCCCGTGCAGAGGACCACAACCCGGTCATCGGGAAGCGCCGCGATGTCCTTCGGACGGACGATCAGACCTTCCGGGATGCTCAAGTAGCCGAGGTTGGAAGCGATATTCACGTTCTTCACCATGCTCCGCCCCACCACCGCGACGGAGCGTCCATGCCTTGCAGCGGTGTCCAGCACCTGCTGGATACGATGGATATGGCTGGCGAAGGAGGCGATGATGATGCGCCCACGCGCCAACGCGAAGATGCTGTCGAAGCTGTCACCGACTGTGCTTTCCGGGGCTGTGAAGCCCAGGACGTCCGCGTTCGTGGAGTCGGAGAGCAGCAGGAGTACGCCCTGGCTTCCCAGTTCGGCAAAACGCTGCATGGCGGTGATTCTACAGTCGATGGGCGTCTGATCGAGCTTGAAGTCGCCGGTGTGGATGACAGTGCCCACCGGCGTATGGATGCCCAGCCCCACCCCATCGGGGATGCTGTGACACACCTCGAGGAACTCGATCCGGAATGGACCCAGCGTGAGTTCCTTCGCGGGCGAGATCTCGTTCAGCGACGCCTTGCCCTGAAGTCCGTGCTCGCCCAGCTTCGAATTCACCAGGCCGAGTGTCAGTCGAGTGCCGTACACCGGCACGTCGATCTGTTTCAGAAGATATGGGAGGGCCCCTACGTGATCTTCGTGCCCGTGCGTGAGTAGCACGCCGAGCACCCTATCCCGATTCTCCACGACGTACGTGAAGTCGGGCAGAACCAGGTCTATACCCAGCATCTCGTCGTCGGGGAACATGAGACCGCTGTCGATGATCAGAAGAGCACCTTCGTACTCCAGGACCATCATGTTTTTGCCGATCGCCCCCAGGCCGCCCAGGGGTATGACTTTAAGAGATGATGTCTTCACTAGTGGGGATTCAGCCTCCGCGGATAGCTTCAAATAGGGCCGGCGACTTCGGCGCACGCAGACGCCCAGGTCTTATAAGATGTTCTCCAGGCCGACCACGAGTCCTTGCAGGTCGCGCACCCGCTTGATGGCCATGATGACTCCCGGCATGAACGACTCGCGCGAGAGCGAGTCGTGCCGTATGGTCAAGGTCTCGCCCGTGCCTCCGAAGATGACCTCTTGGTGAGCCACCAACCCGGGGAGCCGCACGCTGTGGATCGGCACTTCCTTTTCGAGGCCCGTTTCGCGCCACGACTGCTCCACAAGCGCCCGAGTGAGCTTGGAAGTGCCCGACGGCGCGTCGAGCTTACGGTCGTGGTGCAGTTCGACGATCTCGCAGGCCCGCATAACCCGCGCAGCTTGACGCGCAAATTGCATCATCAGCACCGCACCCATGGCGAAGTTCGGGGCGACCAGCACCGGCACACTCTCCGCGGACGCCTGCTCTCGGATATCGGACAGGTCAAGGTCGGACAACCCGGTCGTGCCCACCACGGCGGGGACGCGATGCCGGATGCACGAGAGGACGTTCTCGCGGACCGCGGCAGGCGTGGTGAAGTCCACCACCACGTCGATCACTCCGGCCTCGAGTGCCTCGTCAAGACCGGAATAGCAACGCTCGAGGTGAGTATGCGCGGCCCGTTCCGGCCGTAGGTCCGGTCGATCCTCGGGCTCCGATTTGAGTGACGCGGCGCTCAGCACGGCGAAACCGGGATCGGCCAACGCTGCCAATACCAGCTCCCCGTCTCCCCGCACCGCCTCGCACACGGCGAGGCCCATGCGGCCAAGAGCGCCGGAGACCGCGACTCTGATCTTGTTGCTGCCCGCCACGCCCGTCCCCAACGGTCTTTAGGACAGACCGACGAGACAGTCCGCAGGGACTGCTTCAGCGAATAAGCTTTCATCGGAACCGATGCCCACCACCGACATGCCGGCCGGCCGATAGACCTCGCTGGCCAACTCCAGCACTTGCTGCGCGCTGACCTCCTCGATCTTCGCGGCAAGCTCGTCTAACGAGAGGATCTCTGTGTCGGTGAGCACGCCCTTGCCCAGCCGGGTCATACGGCTGGATGTGCTCTCCAGGCCAAGGATCATGCGGCCTTTCAGGTGCTCCTTCGCCCGCTGTAGCTCGTCCTCGGGGACGGGCTCGCTGGCCAGCCGGCACACCTCCCGGTTCACTGTCTCCATGACCGCGCCCAGCCGCTCAGGACGACAACCGAAATAGAGACCCGTTATCCCCGTCTCCCAGAACAGGCTTGAGAACGAGTAGATGCTGTACACCAGGCCTCGCTTCTCCCGCACCTCCTGGAAGAGCCGCGAGCTGAGCGAGCCTCCAAAAAGGCTGTCCATCACTGAGAGCACGAAGCGCCGCTTGTCGTCGCGAGCCAATCCCACCCCGCCCAGGCAGACATGCATCTGCTCGGTCTCTTTAGTGAGGAAATGCCGTCTCGGCGTCCCCCCGGGGATGCTGGACGTGCGTTGAGGATTGCCGTGGTCCGGCAGAGCGTGATCCCGCAAGACCAGCTCGCGCAACTCATCGTGATCTATGTTGCCCGCAGCGGCCACCACCATGTCGCTGAAGCGGAAGTGGGCGCGGTGGAATGCCCGGATGCTCTCCTCCGACGCCCCGGCGATGCTCTCCCGGGAGCCAAGGATGGGATGCGCCAACGGGTGACCATCCAGCACGATCTCGGACATGATGTCGTGGATGAGATCGGACGGGGAATCCTCCACCATGGCGATCTCTTCCAACACCACTTCACGCTCACGGTCGAGATCCGTGAACGTGGGCGTCAGCAGCATGTCGGTCATGACGTCTAACGCCAGCTTCAGCTGGTCGTCGAGAAAACGTCCATACACCACGACATATTCCCGCGAGGTGCTGGCGTTCAACTCCCCGCCAAGGGTGTCGAAGATCTGGGCGATCTCCTCCGCCGTGTACTTCGACGAACCTTTGAAGAGCAGGTGCTCTATAAAGTGACTGGCACCGATGAGGGGCGTCGGCTCATCCCTCGAGCCGGCAGGGATCCAGAAGCCCAGGCACACCGATCGTAGGTGGTCGAGCTTCTCGGTTATCAGCCGCTGGCCGTTGGGGAGGTGCTCCAGACGGTACGTGTCAGTCGCCACTGCCTTCCTTCTGGGAAAGGTTCTCTAGCAGACGGAGGCTGACCTTCTCTTTGCCGTTCTGCATCTGCACGTCCAGCACCTCCACCCGCACCAGGTCGCCCCGGTTGACGACTTCCTCCACCGTGCCTACCCGATGGTCTGCCAGGCGTGAGATGTGCACCAGGCCGTCGGTGCCCGGTTTGAGCGTGACGAAGGCGCCGAAGGACGTGGTAGACGCCACACGGCCCTCGACGATGTCGCCCAGTTCCATCTCTTTCGTGAGGATGTGGATCCGCTCTATGCAGCCGTCACCAAGCTTGCCGTCGGTAGCGAAGACCTTGATGAGACCGTCTTCCGCAACGTCGATGGTGCATTCGAATTCTGCTTCCATGCCGCGGATAGTCTCTCCGCCCTTGCCGATGACCGCGCCGATCTTCTCAGGATCGATGCGGATCGTCGCGATGCGCGGCGCGAAGTCGGAGAGCTCCGGCCGCGGCGCGCCGATAGCCTGGGCCATCGCATCGAGGATGAAAAGACGGGCCTTACGAGCACGCTCAAGAGCGTCCGTCATGATGGCGAAGGTGACACCTTTGATCTTGATGTCCATCTGCAAGGCGGTGATGCCTTTGTCGGTGCCCGCCACCTTGAAGTCCATGTCGCCGAGGTGGTCTTCAACACCGGCGATATCGGTCAGCACCACATAGTCGTCGTTCTCTTTGATGAGCCCCATGGCGATGCCGGCCACCGGGCGCTCGATCGGCACGCCGGCGTCCATCAGAGCCAGAGTGGAGCCGCACACGCTCGCCATCGAGCTCGATCCGTTAGACTCCAAGGTCTCCGAGACCAGCCGGATGGTGTAAGGGAATTTCTCCTCGTTGGGGATGACGGGGATGAGAGCCCGCTCGGCGAGAGCGCCGTGGCCGATCTCCCGGCGGCCAGGACCGCGCATGAAGCCCGTCTCTCCCACGCTGAACGGCGGGAACTTGTAGTGGTGCATGAACCGCTTGGACTCTTCCACGTCCAGTCCGTCTACGCGCTGCTCGTCGCGTGCGGCGCCCAGGGTGAGCAAGGTAAGTACCTGCGTCTGCCCTCGAGTGAAGAGACCCGAACCGTGGGTGCGCGGCGCGATGCCGACTTCGCAGCTGAGGGTACGGATCTCGTCCACGCCCCGGCCGTCAGGCCGTTTCTTTTCGACGGCGATAAGGCGTCGCACCGTCTCTTTTTCCACGGCATCGAAGGCCTTGGAAAGTTGCGCGGCCTCGAGCACCGGGTCGGTTGCGTCGGCAGCCGGCGGCCACGCGGCCAGCGCCTGCTGCTTCACATCCGCCACCGCTTTCGCGCGGTCGTGCTTGTCGAGCACGCTGGAGGCTTGGGAGATGTCGCCAGCGAACCGTGCCCTGATCTTGTCCATCAGAAGCTGATCGGGCAGTTTCTCCGCGAACTCCATCTTGGGCACGCCGACTTCGCTCGCCCACTGGCGGATGACTTCCACCTGCTTCTTGATGGCCTCATGAGCCACTTCCAAGCCGGCGATGATGTCCGCTTCGTCCACTTCTTCGCACCCGGCTTCGACCATGCCGATGGCATCGGCGGTGCCGGCCACCACGAGGTTGACCGGGCTAAGATCGATCTGCTCATAGGTGGGATTGACCACCCAGGATCCGTCGATCTTGGCCACGCGCACGGCGCCGACCGGGCCATGGAAAGGGGCCTCAGACAGGCTCAGGGCTGCCGAAGCACCGACAAGGGCCAGCACGTCGTACGGATTGGTCCTGTCCACCGATAGCACCGTGGCGACGATATGGGTCTCTCGGTTGAAACCCTTGGGCCAGAGGGGCCGGATGGGCCGGTCTATGAGCCTCGCGTTCAGGATGGCCTGATCGCTGGGCCGGCCTTCCTTCTTAATAAAGCCTCCGGGTATCTTGCCGGCCGCATACATCCCCGCTTCCACGTCTACCGTGAGGGGGAAGAAATCAACATTTCGTTCTGTGGCGGCCACCACCGCGGTGACCAGGACCATGGTGTCTCCGGAGCGGACGAGCACTGCTCCGCTTGCCTGCTTCGCCAACTTGCCTGTCTCGAAAGTGATCTTCTTGTCGCCTACCGTTACCTCTGCCGCGCTGATCCCACTGCCCACTGTCTACTCTCCCGTCTGAGGTCCTTCCTCGGGGCCTCTCTCCTACAATGTTCTTTCTCTCTCCGACTTCTCCGACTGACTTCTTCTAACCACTTCTTCTAACCGATACTTCTCTCTCTGAAACCTAAGCCTGCACTATCGGCGACCCTCGCGCCGGAGTCTTTGCGCTCGAGCTTCTACCGCCTACCTGCGCAGTCCGAGATCTTTCACCACCGTCCGATATCTCTCCACATCCTGTTTCTGCAGGTAGTTCAGAAGGCGACGGCGGTGACCCACCATCTTGAGCAGGCCGCGCCGCGAGTGGTGATCCTTGGAGTGTGTCTTCAGGTGCTCGGTGAGCACGTTGATCCGCTCGGTGAGGATCCCTATCTGGACCTCCGGGGATCCCGTGTCCACGTCGTGCTTCTTGAACTGGTCGATGATCTCGTGTTTGCGTTCCTTACTAAGCATGCATAGCCTCCTCAGGCTCCTTGCCCCCAGCACGGATTCTGCGATCCAAGCCGAGCAGCAGGTCTCAATGCGGGTGCCGCCAGCGTGGCGCCACCTACCGCTTCTCGCGGTCGATGTAGGTTACCACAGGGTCGTGGAGACGGCCGCCCTGGGCAGTCTGGCCGCCGCAGGCCGACACCGCCCGGCTAGTAGGAGATGTTCACCCGCATCCCCGCGAACAACTGCGGATACAGTTGGTCCATGTCCCAAACGGTGACTCGGATGCAGCCGTGGCTCGCGGCGTAACCAGGTACAGAGGACGAGCCATGGATGTAGTGATGAGGATAGACGTTGCACGGACTGTACATCGGGCCGAGCGGACCCGTGACCCAGCCGGTGCCCGACTTATAGTTGATGCGATACGCACCCGGTTTGGTCTCCCAACCCGGCTTGCCCGTAGAGCACGGCAGGGTCTTGGTAACGACGCCGTTCTCGATATAGAAGATCACCTGGCGGCTCATGTCGATCTCGATCCTCGTTCCCGAGTATGAGTAGCCCGGCGTGGGGACACCGGCCGTCACGAGCATGGCCCAGGTCGCGGAGTCGACCACCCCAGTCCGCTTGAGTCCCTCCACCTTCTGAAAAGCGAGCACCGCCTCATATGTCTTCACGTCGAAAGTCCCGTCTATACTCCCAGGGCGGTAGGTCAAATCGGTCAGTCTTTGCTCAGCCCACAGCACCTGCGCGCCCTGGGAACCGCGCTTGAGGGTCTCGTAGGCTGAACCGGGCGGAAGATCGCCTAGTGGGAACCACCTCAACACCTTTGCGGAAGTCGTGTCGCTGAGCCCCACCAGATCCACGTGACCGATCTCGGAAGCATGGCCTGTCACAAGGCTCGATACCGATGGCGAGAGGCCGGAGGACTGAGTGAGCAGAAGAATGCCGCCGTCGAGGGCCAGATACGGCCCCACGGCAAGGGCGTCGGGGTAGTTCTCCCCGGTGGCGACGGCCACGTGTGCGTACGTCGAGCCCTCGCTTGCGGCGTACGAAGCGATCAAGGCGCAGGTAGCGTAGCGGTCGGGACCCACCAGACGAGTAAGACTGGACAACCCTGGATCCACATACGTGCCGACCTCGAGCCCAGTGGTAACGTCGAGGTCGATCACGGCCTGAGAACAGACTGCCGGGAAGGGGCCGTCGGCCGGAGTCAGAAGGATCGGCCAGCCCTTCGCGGCTGCAAGAGGCGCCACCGCCAGGCCATCCGGGAAACTATCGCCGGGAGCGACGACCACCCCGGTCACGGTGCCGAGCTTCGCCTTCACCGCCTCTGCGACATTGGCAGACATCTCGTAGGCATCGGCTCCACCTATGGCCACTATCATCGCGGGATCTACCCCAGGAAGGACGGCCTTGACCTGGTCGACAACGTCAGAACCCAATCCCACCACGATGACCTGCCCTGGGGCGAGCCGCGCCAATTCCCCCTTGACGGCCTCCGGCATCCCCGCGGCCGGCACAAGGAGAAGGGGCCCGCCGTACGCCTTGGCGAGCGGGGCCGATATCAGAGCCCCAGCAAAACCATCCCCGGGGGCCAGGACCACCGCTTCCACGCCCGACGAGAAACCGGCCTTCGAGATAGCCACAGCCGTGCCATAACGGTCGGGGCCCCTGAGAGAACCGTAGGTCGGGGCGGCCCAGGCCGGAGAAGACCACGCCGCAAGCAGCGCAAGGAAGGTGAGCAGCCCGGCAAGAGCCAAACCTGTCTTCGCGAGGAGTCCGAGCCGGCACGTGCCGCCCAGAAGCCGGATCCTGCGCACTCCGGCACTACCGTTTCTGCCGACCGCCATGGACACTCTCGTTCGACCTCCGGCCATCTGCATCTTGCTTCAGACACAGCATTCTAGCGAGAGTTGACGAGAAACTGAAGTTAACGGTCCGTAAACGCCCACGCAGCGCGACGCGCGACGGGAGTAACAGCTGCGTTCGTCGTGGGCTTGCTCGCGCTATACGGCCACAGAGCGATCTGCCGCCCGCCGAAGCGCGGTGACCACCGGCAGCTCCTGTCCCGACAGAAAGCGCACCATGCCTCCACCGGAAGTGCAGACATAGCCCATCCGCTCCAGCACTCCGAACTTGGCTCCGGCTGCTACGCTGTCGCCGCCGCCGATCACAGAGTAGCCAGGAGCATCGGCCACGGCGTTCCAAAGCCGGCGCGTGCCTTCCGCGCTCGCGGGCTGTTCGTAGATACCGGCGGGCCCGTTGACGAATATGGTGGCCGCTTGAGCGATCACCTGCTCGTACCGGGCGATGGTCTGCGTACCTATGTCCACCAGCAGATGGTCGGAGGGCAGGCCTCCCAGATCGAGCTCGACACGGCCGCCATCGTCGATCGCGAAGTCGACCGGGCTGATAATCTTCTCTCCGAAAGCGGCGTCCAGTTCCTTGGCCTTTTGGATGTAAGGCGTGAGTCCCTTCTCCTCGATGAGTCGCTCACTGGGCGCGCCCAAGGCCGTGCCGCGCGCCAGGACCATCACCTCGCCGTTCAGCCCGCACGTGAGAACCTTGTCGGCTGCGCCCTCGCTCAACACCTGCTGCATCATGCTGAAGGCGTCGGCGATGCGCGATCCGCCCAGAACGTAGACGCACGGGTGGCTCGGCGTCTCTTTGACCCGGGCGAGCGCCCGGAACTCCTCGATGAAGAGGCGGCCCGCCGCGGTCGGCAGCACCTCCGCGAATCCCACTAACGACGGCGAATAGCGGTGCGCGGCTGCAAAGGCTTCGTTGACGAACAGGTCGGCGAGCGGAGCCAAGTTGCGCACGAGGCGGGTCTTGGCGAGTTGATCCGGAGTGAGCTTGACGAAGTTCACGAACGTGGAGACTTCTTCAGTGTAGTAACGCACGTTATTGAGAAGCAGCAGTTCGCCCGCCTTGAGGGCCTTGACCGCTGCGACAGCGGCCGGGCCGGCGATGTCGTCGATGAAGCCGACAGGCCTCGCCAAGAGGTCGGCAAGGCGTGCGGCGTGCTGCTCGAGCGAGATGAGATTGTGATAGTCCTCGGTGTCGCCTTGGTGGGCAAGAAGGACGACCTTGGCGCCCGCGTCCGCGAGTTCCGTGATCGTGGGCAGACTCTTGCGGATGCGATTGTCGTTGACAAGCCCGCCGGTCTCGCGATCGATGGGTGAGTTGATGTCGACGCGCACGATGACGGTCTTGCCGCCGACCTTGAAATCGTCGAGGGTGAGAATGCCGGCTTCCATGATGACTCTCTTCCGCAGGTCCGGGCGGCGGCTACGGCCGCAGGTGCATGCCCAGGTATTTGTTCGTGAGGCCCACGGCCTCGAGGCGGTCGGTCTGCATAGGCAGACAGGCCCGCACGCCATCGATGGTCTCCGGGATGGTGACTGCTTCTTGGGGGATGTAGATCGCGAACATCACGTCTTTGCCGGAAAGACCGATGCATTCCTCCCAGACGCCTATCTCGTACATGTCGGCCCGTTTGGTGCCCATATGCCGCGCATATTGGAAGAAGGCGGCGTTCGAGTTGAAGCCATCGGCGATCTTGACCACGCGGATCCGTGGGTGCTGCTTGAGGGTCGCGATGACCTCTTCCACGCTGATCGACTTCTTGGGCGTGGCCACGAGGTTGATGATGTGTCCATGGGTAACCGGGGTGTGAACAAGAAGTCCCGTGGCTTGCACGTGAGGCATGATCTTCATGAGGTCGACGCACTGGTGATTGGGGACCTTCTCCACCTGCAGCACGTCGACCAGCCCCCGATGGGTGTCGCCCGGGTCGGCCACCCGCCGGATGATCGTGATGGCGACCTTCTCCATGCCCACGGCGCGGTCGAGGGCGTCAACAGCCCGCACGAGACCGGTCGTGTTGCAGGAGGTGAGCTTCAGGAAGTCCTTGCCGATCCCCTTTTCGTAATTGGCGTACCCGTGGAAGAAGACGTCCGCGATGTCGTCCTTCTCGCCGCCCTGGAAGATGGCTTTTACCCTGTGGCTTCGGTAGAGGTCCTTCATCTTGGCGCCGATGCCACCGGGCGTCGCGTCCAGCGCCACGTCTATGTTGCTCAGAAGGTCGTCCAGGGTGCCCGCCAGGGGGATGCCCGCCCCCGCGAAAGTGCCCACTTTCTCGGGGTCGACGGAGTAGACCCTATAGGAGACCCCGCTCTCGTAGAGCGCGCGCAACGGCAAGGTGGGAGCGACGTCAGCCACCCCGACGAGTTCCATGTCCCCTTGCAGCGCGACAGCGTCGGCGAGCCTACTCCCGATCGTGCCGTAACCAACTACTCCTACCCGTACCTTGCTCACTGGTCCATCCCTTTCTGTCGCAACGTCGACTGCCGCGCCCCGGGATCATGTCCGCGGACGCCCCAAATCCCTGCTGGGAGTCGCTCGTGCGCGCCCCTCCTGCCATGTGGGGTGCAGCGCCTTTTTGTGCAGGCCGGTGCCGCAGGCCCCTCGAGCCAGCGGTCTAGAAGAATACCCCACCCCTCTGGAGAAATCACCTTGACCCGCCCTCCCAGCCGCTTGACAAGTCACGTGCCCGTGGGCATTCTTCTGCCAGACCGACGAATCCCGCCCGGCCGATCCGGTCAGCCGGCAGAGACCCTGTGTTTCGGCCAGAGAGGGAGACGACCATGTTGCTTCCACGATTCAGCTTCGGTGTCGGTGAC